>NZ_JBSFHA010000030.1:0-104103 GCF_053596855.1 Streptomyces sp. NPDC001617 | reverse complement strand
AGAGCGNTTCGTTCACACCGAAGAGGTCACTGGTTCGAACCCAGTATCGCCCACCCGGAATCAACGGCCCACCTGCACCAGTGCGGGTGGGCCGTTGTCGTGCGCGGGGACTGCCGCAGGGCCGGTGCCGCCTCACCGTCCGTCGTCGGATCCCGCCGGACGGTCCGTCAACTCCCCATCTGCCGGGCGACTTTCGGCCGTAACCCGATCTCGCCCAACAGGCCACCCGCCGTTCGACGAGTCGACCGCACGCGTCTCACCTGCGACGTCGCCCCGCCCGCGGCGCCGTCCCGCCCCTGCCGCGTCACCGATCCGCTCAGGAGCCCCCCAAGAAATTCCTGTCCGAATCATTGACGCACCCCGAGGCCCTCCGTAACTTGTGCCAGCAAGCGCTTACTTGAAACGATTCATGCAGGCGGCAACGACGCCGGGGAGGGCCCGACTGTGGGAACCAGCAGGAATGTTGAGAGGCGTACGATCCTCAAGGCGGCGGGGGCCGGGGCGGCCACGCTGGGGCTGGCCGCGACAACGGGGTGCGGGGGCGACAGCGGGACGTCCGCCGACGGAACGGTGACGATCCGTTACTCGTGGTGGGGGGCCGACGAGCGGGCCAAGAAGATCAACCAGACCATCAAGCTCTTCGAGAAGAAGTATCCGAAGATCAAGGTGAAGACGGACTTCCAGGACTACGTGTCTTTCTGGGAGAAGTTCCAGACGCAGGCCTCGGGTGGAAATCCCCCGGACGTTTTCCAAAACGCCGTCACATTCCTTAGGAAGTACGACAAGAGAAGCGTTCTGCTCGATCTCAAGTCGCAGATCGACGCCGGAAACCTGCACCTCGACGACTTCCGTGCCGGTGTCACCAAGGTCGGCGAGGTCGACGGCAAGCAGCTCGGCGTCCCCGTCGGCTCCAACACCATGGCGCTGGTCATCGACAAGAAGGTCTTCCAGAAGGCCGGCGTCGAGCCGGAGACCGGCTGGACCTGGGACGACTACTTCAAGGCCCTCAAGACCATCCACGACAGGACCAAGGTGCCGGGGGACACGGGCTACTTCAGCATCATGTACCTGTACGACCTGTACCTGCGGCAGAACGGAAAGGCGTTCTACACCAAGGACGGACTCGGTTTCGACAAGGCCGATCTGACGGAGTGGTGGCAGGACGGCTACAACCGCACGAAGGCCGGCATCATCACCGACCCGAAGATCGTCGCGCAGGACCGGCCCAAGTCCTCGCTCTCCGCGGGCCACGGGGCCTCGGAATTCACCTGGGACAACTTCACCGTCCGCTACTCGGCCGAGGGCAGCAGCGAGTACGGTCTCGCGCCGATCCCCACCATGGACGGCAAGCACACCGGCCAGTACCTCGCCTCCCTGATGCTGAGCGCCTCCTCGCGCACCCAGCACCCCAAGGAAGTCGCCCAGTTCATCAACTTCATGGTCCACGACCCCGAGGTCGGCAAGATCATGGGCTACGACCGGGGCATCCTCGCCTCCACGGAGCAGTACGACGCCTTCAAGCCGACGGACCCGGTGAACAAGGAGATCGCCCAGTACGAGGCCGACACCGCCAAGGCGGGCGTCCTCGGCACGATCACCCCGCACCCCTCCGGTGCCGACACCATCGAGGCCTCCTTCCTGCGCATCGGCGGCGACCTCGGCCTCGGCAAGGTCAAGGTCTCCGACGCGGTGAAGCAGTTCTTCGACGAGTCGCAGGCCGCCTTCCAGGCCTGACCGGACCTCACCGGAACCGATTGGGAAGCACCGTGACGCTCGTCAAGGACTCACCGCCCGCCACCCGGAAGGCCCGCTCCGTCGCCCCCGCCGCCGTCAAGCGGCGGGGCCGCCGGGAGAACCTCGCCGGCTACCTCTTCATGTCCCCGTGGATCGCGGGCTTCCTGCTCCTGACCGCGGGTCCCATGGTCGCCTCGCTCTACTTCGCCTTCACCGACTACAACCTCTTCAACACGCCGAAGTGGGTCGGGCTCGACAACTTCACCGAGATGTTCGACGACCCGCGGTGGCAGAAGTCGGTCGAGGTGACGGCCAAGTACGTCATCATCGGCACCCCGCTGAAACTGCTGCTCGCGCTCGGCGTCGCCCTGCTGCTCGCCCAGAGCCGCCGCGGCCAGGCCTTCTACCGGGCCGCGTTCTACGCCCCCTCGCTCATCGGCGCGAGCGTCTCCGTGGCCTTCGTCTGGCGGTCGATCTTCTCCGACAACGCCATCGTGGACCGCGCTCTGTCCGCCGTGGGCATCCACGCCGGCGGCTGGGTCGGCAACCCCGACTGGATCCTCTACTGCCTGGTCGCACTCACCGTCTGGCAGTTCGGCGCACCCATGGTGATCTTCCTGGCCGGGCTGAAGCAGGTGCCGAGAGAGCTGTACGAGGCGGCCGAGCTGGACGGCGCCGGGGCTTTCCGCAAGTTCTGGAGCATCACGCTCCCGATGATCTCCCCGGTCCTCTTCTTCAACATCCTGCTGGAGACCATCCACTCCTTCCAGATCTTCGGCTCGGCCTACGTCGTCTCCAACACGTACTGCGGCCCGGCCGACTCCACGCTCGTCTACACCTGCTACCTGTACCAACAGGGCTTCAAGAACGCCCAGATGGGCTTCGCCTCCGCGATGGCCTGGATGCTGCTGCTCGCCGTGGCCCTGGTGACCGCGGTCCTCTTCTGGTCGCAGAAGAAGTGGGTGCACTACGAGGAGGACGCCCGATGAGCGCGACCACCACGAAACCCCTGTCCCTCGGCCGGAAGCGCACCGGCTCACTCGTCTGGCACATCGGCGCCCTGCTGATCCTCGCCGTCATCCTCTACCCCGTGCTGTGGGTCATCGGCGCCTCGTTCAAGCCCAGCAAGGACATCATCAACAGTCTTCAGCTGTTCCCGGCCCACCCGATCCTGCAGAACTTCAAGGGCCTGGCCGACGGTATCGCCGACATCTCCATCTGGACCTTCTTCCAGAACTCCCTGTTCTACGCGGGCGGCGCCGTCGTCGGCATCCTCATCTCCTGCTCCCTGACGGCCTACGCCTTCGCCAAGATCCGGTTCACGGGCCGGAACCTGCTCTTCTCACTCATGATCGGCACGCTCCTGCTGCCGTACCACGTGCTGCTCATCCCGCAGTACGTGATGTTTCAGAAGCTGGAGCTCATCAACACCTACGTGCCGCTGCTGCTCGGCAAGTACCTGGCCACGGAGGCGTTCTTCGTCTTCCTCATGGTGCAGTTCATGCGCAATCTGCCGAGGGAACTCGACGAGGCAGCCCGCATCGACGGCTGCGGACACCTGCGCATCTACTGGTCGATCGTGCTGCCCCTGTGCCGGCCCGCGCTCATCACCAGCGCCATCTTCACCTTCATCAACGCCTGGAACGACTTCATGGGCCCGCTGATCTACCTCAACGAGCCCGGCAAGTACACCGTCTCCCTCGGCATGATGATGTTCCGCGACTCCGACGGCGTCGCCGCCAACTACGGCGGACTCATCGCGATGTCGCTGGTGGCGCTGCTGCCGGTGCTGTTGTTCTTCCTCGCCTTCCAGCGCTACCTGATCGACGGCATGGCGACCTCCGGACTGAAGGGCTGAGGCGGTCACCATGGCCCAGGCGCGTGTGGTCAAACCACGTAAGGAATCCGTCCTCGCGGAGCGGTTCGCCGTCTTCGCCGAGTGTCTGCTGACCGGGGTGTGGATCGCCGTCGCCTCGCTCGGCGTCGTGACCTACCCCGCGGCCTTCGCCGCCGGCGCGCGGCATCTGCGGCGGCGTACGGGCCATCAGGGCGGTGGCTGGCGGGAGTTCGTCGGCGACTTCCGTACGGCCGTGCGCGGTGGGTGGGTCGTCGGGCTCGGTGGGTGGGGCGCGGCGGCGGTGATCTGGGTGGACATCCAGGCCGTGCGCGCCGGGATTCCCGGGGGGCCGCTCGTCGGGGCCGTCGGGCTGTTCGCGCTGATCGGCGCCGCCGTCGCCGGGATGCGGGCGGCGGCCGTCTGGGCACCGGGGGAGAGGTGGCGGCGGCTGCTCGCCGAGGCGGGCCGCCGTACGGTCCTCGACCCTGCCGGATCCTTCCTGCTCATCGGCGGGCTGGCCCTGGTCGCCCTGTCCGCCTGCTTCATCGCGCCGCTGGCGGTCCCCGTCCTGGGGGCCGTCGCGGCGGCCGCCGTCGCCGTGGAGGCGCGGTATCGGCGCCGTTGACTTCTGGTGCTGTCGTGCCAGGTCAGCCTGGGTGCCGGAGCAGTGGTATGTGACATACCACTGAGCGCCCTGTCATGCCCCTGACCAGCTGCAAGGAACCCTCGCTTCCCGCACGGAAAGGAAAGGCTGAATGTCTCCCATCCCCCGCAGGTCCCTCCTCAAGGCGGCCGCCGTCGCCGGAGCCGCCGCGCAGTTCAGCTGGGCGCTAGGAGCCAGGGACGCGTCGGCCGCGCCCAGAGCCGAGGCCGCCGATGCGGACCCGGTGACCCTGGACTGGCTGGAGGACGGCGGCCTCGGCGCCGCGCCCGGCTCGACCGTCGGTGTGCCCTGGCCTAAGGGCGCGTACGAGGCCGACCAGACCTTCGCGCTCGCGGACGCCGACGGCAAGGCCGTCCCCGTGCAGTCCTGGCCGCTCGCCTACTGGCCGGACGGGTCCCTCAAGTGGACGGCCCACGCGGTGAGTTCGGGCTCCGGAAAACTGACGCTGACCGCCGGTGAGGCGACCGGACCCGACAAGAAGGTCACCGTCGACAAGAGTGGCGGGACGGTGGACGTCTCCACCGGTGTCATCACCGTGAAGATCGGCAAGGACGGGTCGACGCTCGTCAAGTCGGTGAAGCGCGGCTCGACCGAGATCGCGAGGAACGGGCGGCTCGTGCTCATCCGCCAGCCCGAGATCGAGGACGAGGACCAGGGTGCGGTCAAGACCGAGCGCTTCGACGGGGCGATCGGGGAGGTGACGGTCGAACAGGACGGGCCGGTCCGGGCCGTCATCCGTATCGACGGCAAGCACCGCAGGGGCAACCGGAGTTGGCTGCCGTTCTCGATCCGGCTGTACTTCTACGCCGGTGCCGACTCCTTCCGCATGGTGCACACCATCACGTACGACGGCACACAGGAGCCCGGCAAGGCGAGCGGCGACTTCATCCGCGGGCTGGGGGTGCGCTTCAGTGTGCCGATGCGCGACGAGTCGTACGACCGGCACATTCGTATCGGTGGTGAGGGGACGGGGCTGCTGCGCGAGGCCGTCAAAGGCATCACCGGGCTGCGCCGTGACCCGGGGGCGGCCGTACAGGCGGCGCAGTACGCGGGACAGAAGCTGCCCGACCCGTCCACCTGGGACCAGCGGGTGACGACCCGGCTGCAGTACATACCGGAGTGGGGTGACTACACGCTCTCGCAGCTCTCCGCCGACGGGTTCACGCTGCGGAAGCGGACCAGGAAGGGGTACGGCTGGATCGGCGCCGGCGGTGGCAAGCGGGCCTCCGGCTTCGGGTACGTCGGTGGCGCGAGCGGTGGATTCTCGTTCGGGCTGCGGGACTTCTGGGAGAAGTACCCGGCCCAGCTCGACATCCGTGACGCCCAGACCGACGAGGCCGAGGTCACCCTCTGGCTCTGGTCGCCCGAGGCACAACCCATGGACCTGCGCTTCTACCACGACGGCATGGGCCAGGACACCTACGCCGAGCAGCTCGAAGGCCTCAACATCACCTACGAGGACTACGAGCCCGAGTTCGGCACCCCGTACGGCATCGCCCGCACCTCCGAACTGCTCTTCTGGGCCAACGAGTCGACGCCGTCACCGGAGACGCTGGCCCAACAGGTCGAGGCCGTACGGGTGTTGCCGCAGCTCGTCGCCCCGTCCAAGCAGCTCATCAAGGCGAAGGTGTTCGGGCCGGGGCTGTACTCCGAGCCGGATCGGTCCACCCCGGCCAAGGCGAAGATCGAGGACCACCTCGACTTCCTCTTCACCTACTACAAGGACCAGGTGGAGCAACGCCGTTGGTACGGGTTCTGGGACTACGGCGACATCATGCACACGTACGACACCGTGCGGCATGTGTGGCGGTACGACATCGGCGGCTACGCGTGGGACAACTCCGAGCTGTCGCCGGACCTCTGGCTCTGGTACGCGTATCTGCGCTCCGGCCGGTCGGACATCTTCCGGTTCGCGGAGGCGATGACCCGGCACACGGGTGAGGTCGATGTGTACCACCTCGGCGAGTGGGCCGGTCTCGGCACGCGGCACGGTGTGCAGCACTTCGCCGACAGCGCCAAGCAGCAGCGCATCGCCAACACCACCTACCGGCGCTTCTACTACTTCCTCACCGCCGACGAGCGGGTCGGCGACCTCATGCACGCCAACGTCGACTCCGACGAGACGTTCCTGGTCCTGGATCCGCTGCGGAAGGTACGGACCGATCCGTACAAGCCCGACCGGCATGCCCTGTCGATCGGGTTCGGTACGGACTGGAGCGGGCTGGTGTCGGCCTGGCTGACCGAGTGGGAGCGCAAGGGGCCCAAGTGGGAGAAGGCCAAGGCGCGGGTGCTGTCGACGATGGAGGGCATCGCCGCCCAGCCCAACGGGTTCGTCCAGGGCAGCGGACTGTACGACCTCGACACCGGGAAGTTCGCGGTCGCGACGACGCCGGTGGTGGGTGTCTCGCATCTGTCGGCCGTGTTCGGTCTCAACGAGCTGTGCGCCGAGCTGATCTACCTCGTCGACATGCCGAAGTTCAACGACGCGTACTTCGACTACTGCCGGTACTTCAACGCCACGAAGGCCGAGCAGAAGGCCCGTTACGGGTCCGACTTCGGAACACTTCTGCTTTTCCAGGGGCATTCGCGGCTCGACGCGTATGCGGCGGTGCAGACCGGGGACGCGGGGTTGGCCAAGCGGGCTTGGACGAAGTTCTACGGCTCGGACGGGTACATGGAGTCTTCGCCGTGGAAGACGGAGACGGTGAGTGGGCCCATGGCGCTGGTGGCGGGGAGTGAGGCGAGTTGGGTGTCCACCAATGACACGGCGTTGTACGGGCTCGCCGCCATTGAGAATCTGGCGTTGCTCGGGGACAAGATGCCGTAGCGCCGTGGGGGCAGGTTGTGGGGGACTGCGGGCCGGTGGGCGGTTTCGCGCAGTTCCCCGCTCCCCTGAAGGGGCGCTTCTAGTGCATGTTTCCCAAGAGGTCCCGTACTCGGCGGACATCTCTGATCCGGCGCTCGTATGTCGCTCCGAGTGCGAGCAGCAGTAGGCCGGCCAGGGCGGGAGGGACCCAGCGGGGGAGTGCGCCCGTCAACTGGAGCAAGTACGGGGCGAGTTCGTGCAGAGCGTCCAGGGTGAGGGTCGTGCCGCCGAGGACGAGGGGGGCCTGGAGGCGGTGGCGGGCGCCCAGGAGGGTGAGCAGGAGGGCTGCCGTGCCGAGGAGGAAGGGCCGTGTCCAGTGCGGGTCGTTCCAGGCTGCCGTGAGGCTGGGCAGGAGGGTGGCGGCGAGGCCGGGGGCGTACGCCGTCCATGACGAGGCCTGCGGATCGCGGCCGCGACGGAGGGCGCCGACGACAAGGGCGGGCACGGTCACCGGCAGGGTGTACGCCTCCACGGTGCCGATGTCCCAGGACGCCAGGCGTACCCAGCCGGCCAGGACGAAGAGGGCGGTCGCCGCGTAGCCGACGGGCCGGCGGTCGGGGCGTACGGCCGTGCCGGCGGCGATCACTCCGCACAGGGACAGGACCAGGGCCAGCATGGGCGGGTCGGTGGAGGCGAGGCCGATGGCGAGGAGCGCGGTGACGGCGCCGGTCACCTCGACGTGCACCGTGGTGCGGGGTTCTGCGAGGCGGGCGGCCAGCAGGGCCGCGGCTGCGGGGACGGCAAGGACGAGCAGGGCCGTGTGCTGTGGCTGCCAGTCCGCCGCCGCGCCCGTCGCGCAGGCCAGTGCGGTGGCGGAGAGGAGAGTGGTGGGAGCCGTGATCGGCGTCAGGTTCGGGCGCAGGGAAGCAGTCGCGAACAGGACCGTGAGGGCGGACAGGACTGTGAGGGTGGCCGGTTGGGAGGCGAGGGAGAGCAGGGCCAGGGGGAGGGCGGTGACGAGGGCGAGGACGATGAAGGGGCGGGCGGGGCGGTGGGCGGCTGCCGCGAGGGCGGCGACGGTGATGATGCCGGGTAGCGACAGTGCCACGAGGTAGGGGAGCTGGAAGACCGCCGGTGCCGTCATGACGGTGGCCCAGGTGAGGGCCGTCGCGCCGGCCAGGGCCCTGGGGCGCCAGGTCGTGTCACGTACCACGAGGGCCAGTACGGCGGCTACGACCACGGGGGCCAGGAAGAGCTGGGTCGGGTACGGCGGCCATGGCGTGTGCACGGTCACCGCGGCACGCGCGTCCGCGGGGACGCCGGACCAGGCGTGCTGCGCCCAGCCCAGTGGGCCCAGCAGGGCTACGGAGAGCAGCGGCAGCGCGCAGACGACGGCGACCGCCTGCACGGTGCCGGAGGCCAGGACGAATCCGTGCCGGACATCGTCGGGCAGCCGCTGACCCCGCACAACGGCCAACAGCACGACACCGCACGCCAGATACGAGGGCACCGTCCAACCGTCGGGCAGCGTGGCGCGGAGGACGCCGCCGGCTGCCACGGCCAGGACAAGGGCGCCGGCGAAGGCGTGAGCCACTGCCGGTCCCTGCCCATCGGGGAAGGGGCTGCCGGAAGCGCCGGTTTCACTCCCGTGCTCGGCGTCGCCGCGCGCCTTGGTCGACCGCCGAGCCGCGACCAGAGCCAGTCCCGCCGCGAGGATGAGGAGCGCCGCCGCACGGGCGGCGGCGCTCGGGCCGGCTGCGTTCCAGGAGAGCCAGCCGGCCGTCAGTGCGCCCAAGCCGCCCATGCCGTACGCGCCGAGGGCGGCCATGACGCGTACGGACCTGGCGGGCACCCGGATCGCCGGGATGAGTTGGAGCGCCACAACTGTGTCGAACCCGGCCGTCGTCAGAAGCGCGGCCGTGATGC
This sequence comes from Streptomyces sp. NPDC001617, assembly GCF_053596855.1. Classification (NCBI taxonomy): domain Bacteria; kingdom Bacillati; phylum Actinomycetota; class Actinomycetes; order Kitasatosporales; family Streptomycetaceae; genus Streptomyces; species Streptomyces sp. NPDC001617. Next base: position 95,136 of record NZ_JBSFHA010000030.1, on the reverse strand, counting down.
CGTACGGACCGGACGAGGCCGCCAACGCCCAGAGGAACAACGGGAGTTGTGCGGCGAACAAGGCGGCCGGGAGAGGCAGGCGGAGTGTGGATGTGTGCGGCAGCAGGGCGTATCCGGCCCAGAGGCCCGCCAGGGCCGCCGTCACCGTCGCCGCGTACGCCGTGCCGTCCGCCCCCGCGAACGCGGCCTCGTGCAGCGCGTATGCGTCGAGTGCCGTCAGTGCGAGTCCCAGCCCGGCCACCGACTCGGCCGTCGAGCGCAGCCCACGCCGCAGCAGTGCCACCGGCGTCGCGAGGACGGCCAGCGTGACCGCTCCCAGCACCGCGCTGCGTCCGACGATGCCCAGGTGCCCCCAGCTGACCAGCGTGAACACCATCGCCGCGATGGTCAGCAGCACACCGCCGAGGAGCAGCAGCGCGTTCTGCACGCGGGGTGCGTCCGTCTCGCGGCGGGGTGGCGTGATGGTGGCCGCCATCGGCCGGGCGGGTGCCTGCGGCACGGCCTGCAGGGCCGCGACCAGCCAGGCGCGACGGTTGAGCAACTGGAGCCGGCGGGCCTCCAGTCGAACCAGCTCGGCGTCGAGGAGCCGCAACTCCTCGGCCGGGGACGGAACATGCGTCATGGATCGGAGTGTGGCCCGCGTCACGTCGTACGGCATGAGTGCGGATACTCAGAACCTACTCAGATCCGCGAAGAACGCCCTGCGTACGGGCAGACTTCCCCCATGGACTGGACGCACTAACGCTTCCGCAGTCGCTGGACCCTGCCCGCTCCGCCCGCCACCGTGTACGAGGCGCTGGAGCGGGCCGAGGACTACCCCCGCTGGTGGCCCCAGGTGCGCGAGGTGATCCGGCTCGACGACACCAGCGGCGTCGTCCGGGTCCGGTCCGTGCTGCCGTACGACCTGCGGTTCACCGTCCGTGAGACGCGCCGCGCCCCCGCGGCCGGGGTTCTGGAGATCGCCATGACCGGCGACCTCGAGGGCTGGGCGCGCTGGACGATCACGGCGGACGGCGGCGGCACCCTCGCCCGCTACGACCAGGTCGTCGAGGTGCACAAGCAGCTGCTCAGGCGGTTCGCGGCGCTGGGGCGGCCGGTGTTCCGGGCCAACCACCGGCTGATGATGCGCGCGGGGCGGCGCGGGCTGGTCGGGTACCTGGAAGCGGTTTGAAGGAAACCCGTGAAGGCCTGTATGGTTCAGTGCGTTCCCGGGCGATTAGCTCAGTGGGAGAGCGCTTCGTTCACACCGAAGAGGTCACTGGTTCGAACCCAGTATCGCCCACCGGGAAAGAGCCGGTCCGCACCACGCGGACCGGCTCTTTTTGTCAAGGGGGCGACTTCGAAGGCTCCGAGGGCGGGTGCACGGTCCTGCGGTCAGGAGCGACCATGCAGAGCCCGGGGCGGGTCGCCCTCTTCGCGATCCCTCTCACCCTGGTCGCCGCCGTCGTGGCGCTGCGTCTCGTCGTACGTGACCGGTTCGTCGAGGAGGGGGCGACGGAACGCACGGCAGGACCCGGCGCGTGGACCTCGACCGGGTGGTCCGATCGCTCCCCCCGTCGTCCGTGCCCCCGGAGGACCTGACGCCGGCCCAGGGCGGCATCCTTGACTTACGCCGCCGCGGGCAGATCCGGTCGCAGCGGCCACTCCGGGTTCACGATCTCGGGCGTGCCGCTCTTCGTGAACCATGCCTGCAGACCGCGCGCCTGAGCCGCGTGCCAACTGGTCTGCAGGGCGTGCAGCTCGGCCGGGGAGAGGCGCTCCAGCCGCGTGGCGAAACGGCGCCCGAGCGCCCGTACGACATCCAGCGCGGCCAGTGCGTCCGCGCCCGCGTCGTGGGCGCCGTCCAGCGTGACGCCGTAGTGCGCGCACAGGTCGGTCAGGGTGCGCCGGCCCTTGCGGTAGCGGTCCAGGTGTTTGTCCAGGACCCGGGGGTCGAGGACGCGCAGTGCCGAGCCCTCGAACCAGCGGTCCAGGGAGGAGGCGCGATGGCGGCGCAACTCCCGGTCCAGCAGCGTCAGATCGAACGGCGCGTTCATCACCACCAACGGGCGGTTCATCCTGGCCTGTTCGGCCAGTTCCTCGGCTATCTCGAACATCACCGGCGCCGGCCAGCGGCCGTTGCGCTGCAGGTGTTCGTCCGTCAGCCCGTGCACCGCCGTCGCCGCCTCCGGCACCGGCACACCCGGGTTGACCAGCCAACGGCTCATCCGGGGCCGGGTGCCCGGCGCGTCCTGGACGACGACGGCGGCCGACACGATCCGGTCGGTCTCGACGTCGACACCCGTGGTCTCCGTGTCGAAGGCGGCCAGGGGCCCCTCGTACCAGGTCGTCATGCCTATACAACTCCTCGTTCACCCACGGCAGCTGACGTCCCGTCTTCTGCCTGTTTGGTGATACCCGGGCTGTTTGCGCCGTACGCCGGAAGGACACAACAGGAGTACGGGTCTTTGCAGTTCAGCGGCCCGCAGCGGGGAAACACTTGGCTTGGAAGGCTGTTTGGTCATGGCGATAGCGCAGCCCGAGCGGGGCGGGCTGCTGCCCGAACGTACGGGCCCCCTTCGCGGCACACTCGCCACCACCGCCTGCATGGAGACACTGCAGGTGGGCTATCTGCACGCCGTCGCCGCGGCGGCCGGCTGCTCGCTGTCGCAGCCGTTTCCGGACAACGGCATCGACTGGCACGTCAGTCACGGCTCGCCCGGGCACACCGTCGACGACGAGGTCACCATCAAGGTGCAGCTGAAGTGCACGTACCAGGTCGCGCCGAACCCACCGGGCCGGTTCTTCTCCTTCACGCTCGACAACGACCATCTGCGCAAGCTCGCGCGCACCCCGGTCTCGGTGCACAAGATCCTGGTCGTGATGCTCGTCCCCAGATCCCAGGACGACTGGCTGCGCGCCAGCCACGACCGCCTCGACCTGCGCCACTGCTGCTACTGGGTCAACCTCGCCGGACAGCCGATCACCGGCCGGACCCGGACCACCGTGCGGATACCGACCTCACGCATCTTCGACGACCGAGCGCTCTGCGAGATCATGACGCGGGTCGGGACGGGAGGCAGACCATGACGCACCGCCCGCTGGAGGAGCCACTGCGGCCGGTGAGGCCGCACCCCGACGACATCGCGGCTGCGGCCTGGCACCGGCCCCCCGAGCCCGACCAGGTCGACCCCGCCGTCCTCAGCGCCCTGCTGCACCGGCACGGCTGGCAGCGCCGCGGAGGAGCGGCGGGACGCTACGGCCGCTGGACCCCGCCCGGCCCCGGAGGCGCCGGCACGAGCCTGCTCGTCCCCGAGAGCCGGGCCTTTCCCGACAGCGACGACCTGCTCGGTGAGGCGATCGTCGCGCTGACCCGCAGCGGCACGCCCTCCGCCCGCGAGGTACTGGTCGGCCTCGCCGTGCCCAGCGACGAGATCCGCTGGTGGCGGGACGCACCGATCGGGCCCGCCGACTCCGCGCCCTGGACGGTCGAGGAGCAACTGCGCTCCGCCGCCCGGCAGATGCTGCTCGCCGGCGCGCTGGCCACCCGCGCGCGTGCCGGCTATTACGGCGCCCGGCACCGCCGTGCCGCCGCCGCGCTGCTGGAGAGCGTCCTCGTCGGCCCCGCGGCCGGCGACGGCCGACTCACCGCCTTCGTGCCCGTCGGCACCGTCCGTCCGCTCGCCGTACGCCTCCACCAGGCCCTGTATGCCGCCCGCGAGGCCATCGACTACCAGCGGGCCACCGGCGGCATGGACGCCTTCGACGGGGCCGTCGAGGCAGGCGTCAGCCGCGAGCTCACCGAATCGCTGATCGCGCTCGTGCGGGGTACGGAGGGGGCGCGGATCGGCGTGGAGTGGGCGCCCGCCGCCGGCGTCCCCGAGGACTGCGTGGCGGGTGTCGAACCGGTCGAGTTCTCGCCGGGCGACCTGCCCGTGCTGCGCGAGGCGGGCGCCCGCTTCCTGCGCGACGAGCCGTCGGTGGCCGTGCGGATCACCGGCACGGTGGTGCGGATGCGCAGGTCGGGGCCGCGCGGCGAGGGCAGCGTACGGCTGCGGGTGATCGCCGGGGCCGAGATACCGCACGTCCGGATCACCCTCGACGAGGAGGACTACCGGATCGCCGGCCATGCCCACCTCGTGGGAGTGCCGGTGCGGGTGCACGGGCGGCTGGAGAGCCGGGGCGGCTTCAGGCGGCTGACCGGCGCGGGCGGGGTCGTACCGATGCAGGTGGACGAGGCGGAGCGGGACCGGCTGATGAAGTCCCTCCACGAGAACCTCGATTTCTTCGAGGAGGCGTGCAGCGGGGAGGACTGCGACTGACCGGAGACCACGGGGGACTGTGCGTGACCGTTTCGCGGTCGGTGGGTCGGGGTCGGTACGATCCCCTATTGCGCGCGCTCCTGGTATGGCGCCGCACCCACCTTCAGTCAGGAGAGACCGGTGTCAGACGTCCGTGTGATCATCCAACGCGATTCCGAGCGGGAAGAACGCGTGGTGACGACGGGCACTACGGCCGCCGAGCTCTTCGCCGGCGAGCGCTCGATCATCGCCGCCCGGGTGGCCGGTGAACTCAAGGACCTCGCGTACGTCCTCTCCGAGGGCGACTCGGTCGAAGGCGTCGAGATCTCCTCCGAGGACGGCCTGAACATCCTGCGCCACTCCACCGCGCACGTCATGGCGCAGGCCGTGCAGGAGATCTTCCCCGAGGCCAAGCTGGGCATCGGCCCGCCGGTCAAGGACGGCTTCTACTACGACTTCGACGTCGAGAAGCCGTTCACTCCCGAGGATCTCAAGGCCATCGAGAAGAAGATGCAGGAGATCCAGAGGCGCGGGCAGCGCTTCAGCCGCCGTGTGGTGACCGACGAGGCGGCCCGTGAGGAGCTGTCCGACGAGCCGTACAAGCTGGAACTGATCGGTCTCAAGGGCTCGGCCTCCTCCGACGACGGCGCGGACGTCGAGGTCGGCGCGGGTGAGCTGACGATCTACGACAACCTGGACGCGAAGACCGGCGAGCTGTGCTGGAAGGACCTCTGCCGCGGCCCCCACCTGCCCTCCACCCGGCTGATCCCGGCGTTCAAGCTGATGCGCAACGCGGCCGCCTACTGGCGCGGCAGCGAGAAGAACCCCATGCTCCAGCGCATCTACGGCACCGCCTGGCCGTCCAAGGACGAGCTGAAGGGGTACCTGGACTTCCTCGCGGAGGCCGAGAAGCGCGACCACCGCAAGCTCGGCAGCGAGCTCGACCTGTTCTCCATCCCGGAGCAGATCGGCTCCGGCCTCGCCGTCTTCCACCCCAAGGGCGGCATCGTCCGCCGCGTGATGGAGGACTACTCGCGCCGCCGGCACGAGGAGGAGGGCTACGAGTTCGTCTACACCCCGCACGCGACGAAGGGGAAGCTCTTCGAGACGTCCGGGCACCTGGACTGGTACGCCGACGGCATGTACCCGCCCATGCAGCTCGACGAGGGCGTGGACTACTACCTCAAGCCCATGAACTGCCCGATGCACAACCTGATCTTCGACGCGCGCGGCCGCTCCTACCGCGAACTGCCGCTGCGCCTCTTCGAGTTCGGGACCGTGTACCGCTACGAGAAGTCGGGCGTCGTGCACGGCCTCACCCGGGCCCGTGGCTTCACGCAGGACGACGCGCACATCTACTGCACCCGTGAGCAGATGTCGGAGGAGCTCGACAAGACGCTCACCTTCGTCCTCGGCCTGCTGCGCGACTACGGCCTGACCGACTTCTACCTGGAGCTCTCCACCAAGGATCCGGAGAAGTTCGTCGGCTCCGACGAGGTCTGGGAGGAGGCGACCGAAACCCTCCGCCAGGTCGCCGAGAAGCAGGGCCTGCCCCTGGTTCCCGACCCGGGCGGCGCCGCCTTCTACGGCCCGAAGATCTCCGTCCAGACCAAGGACGCCATCGGCCGCACCTGGCAGATGTCGACGATCCAGCTCGACTTCAACCTGCCGGAGCGCTTCGACCTGGAGTACACCGGGCCCGACGGCTCCAAGCAGCGCCCGGTCATGATCCACCGCGCCCTGTTCGGCTCGATCGAGCGCTTCTTCGCCGTCCTCCTGGAGCACTACGCGGGCGCCTTCCCGGCGTGGCTGGCTCCGGTGCAGGCGGTCGGCATCCCGATCGGGGACGCGCACGTCGAGTACCTGGAGAAGTTCGCGGCCGCAGCGAAGAAGAAGGGGCTGCGGGTCGAGGTGGACTCCTCCTCCGACCGTATGCAGAAGAAGATCCGCAACGCCCAGAAGCAGAAAGTGCCCTTCATGGTCATCGCGGGCGACGAGGACATGTCGGGCAACTCGGTGTCCTTCCGCTACCGCGACGGCTCGCAGGAGAACGGCATCCCGTTCGACGAGGCCATCGCGAAGATCGTGAAGGTCGTGGAGGAGCGGGCGCAGGTCTGATCCGCCGTCCGTCCGAGGCCCCGGGAAGTCAGCTTCCCGGGGGCCTCGCGTCGTCCTCCCGTGCGAACACCTGCAGCAGCCACGACGCGAACGTGCCGGTCACCGCGCCGAGCAGCGCGAGCCCGATGGCCATCATCCCTACGGCGATCAGCCGTCCCGTCGGCGTCACCGGGGTGACATCGCCGTAGCCGACGGTCGTGAGGGTCGCACAGGCCCACCAGACGGCGTCCCCGAACGTCCGCATCGTCGCGCCCGGTACCCCGCGTTCCTGCTGGTAGACGGCGAGCGACCCGGCGAAACCGAGCAGTACCGAGGCCAGCCCGGAGTACGCCATCACGCGCGCGTGCAGGGCGAGACGCGGTCTGCCGTGCCGCCGCTGCACGGCCTCGTACACCTTGACGATCCGCAGGGGGCGCAGCAGCGGCAGGATCAGCACCATGGTGTCCAGGAAGTGCGTCCGCACGAAGCGCGGCCACCGCTGCCCGCTCAACCTCCGAAGCACCACGTAGTCGACGGCGAACAGCGCCCAGGCGGCCAGCAGCACCGCGAGGCACAGGTCCTGCCAGAAGTCGGGCAGGCGGGGGGCCAGGACGCGGATCGCGTATGCGGCGAGGTAGACCAACGACGCCACGGCGAGCGGAATCTCCGTGCGGTCCTCCCAGTGGGCCTTGCGGCTGTCATCGTCCACCGCGCCAGCTTGGCCCGGCGGGCTCTCCCGCGAACCCCGGCGACACGCCGCGAACGGGCGACGCCATATGCTGCATTGCATGACGAGTGAGCCGGAGCAGCAGTGGGGAGTGGGGACCCAGGACGCGTTCCAGCGCCTGTGGACGCCTCACCGGATGGCCTACATCCAGGGCGAGAACAAGCCGACCGGCCCCGGTGCCGACGACGGCTGCCCCTTCTGCTCGATCCCGGCCAAGTCCGACGAGGACGGCCTGATCGTCCGCCGCGGCGAACAGGTCTACGCCGTCCTCAACCTCTACCCCTACAACGGCGGCCATCTCATGGTCGTCCCCTACCGCCACGTCGCCGACTACACCGACCTCACGGACGCCGAGACGGTGGAGCTCGCCGCCCTGACCAAGCAGGCCATGACGGCCCTGCGCACCGCCTCGGGCGCCCACGGCTTCAACATCGGCATGAACCAGGGCACGGTGGCCGGCGCCGGCATCGCGGCCCACCTCCACCAGCACATCGTCCCCCGCTGGGGAGGCGACACGAACTTCATGCCGGTGGTCGGCCACACGCGGGTACTGCCGCAGCTCCTGGCGGACACGAGAAAGATGCTGGCGGAGGCGTGGCCGACGGCGTGACGGCTGCCGACTTCAGCCCGTCCGGCGTCTGAGGACCGGGACGCTCACGCGTCGTAGACGTCATCCTTCTTCGGCATCGGATCCTGAACATTCCCACTGAGGAACGTCGACCGGTTGTCGAAGTTCTCGGTGTTGACGTTGTGCCCCTTCAGGAACTCGATGGTCGCCTCGTGGACCACCCGCAGCACGGGCGTCGCGCTGCGCAGCACGTCGTCGGTCATGAACCGGTGCCGCCACGGCTGGTCGGCCCACGCGTGCCGCAGCCCGAACGGCTCGGGAAGCGCCAGTGAGCCGCCCAGCCAGTTCAGCAGTGGCGGGTACCAGGTGAGCGGCGCGCGGGCCGTGAGGCGGACCACCTCGTCGCTGTCGACGAGCGGGAGCTTCACCTTGCGGGTCTCCCAGAACTTGACCTGCTTGGCGACCTCCTTCTCCTTGGCCGCCGGCTTGCTGGAGAACAGGGAGTGCACCGGTCCCAGGGCGTGGCCGGTGAGCTCGATGCGCAGCGTCTTGTGCAGCACGGTCACCGTGACCATCATCGTGATGACCAACTGGCCGTCCCAGAGCGTCCACTGGACGCCGAGGTAGTGCCGGTCGCCCGAGTCGTACTGCTTGGTGTTGCAGATCTTCTTGATCTCCTCCAGGTTGATCTGGTGCGCGGTGGTGCCGCCGGGGCGGGATATCTCCTTGGCGCCCGCACCGATGTGGGAGACGATCCAGTGCGAGACCTTCGGCTTGGGGAAGCCCCCAGTGGTCAGTGGGCCCGTGTGCAGCTTCGTCAGGTTCCGCTCGATCGCGCTGACGACGTCGAAGCTCTGGAACCTGTCGACTTCCGGGTCCGGCACCACGTGCTTGGTCATGGCCACACTGAGCGGATTGCTCGACTCCTGCTGCACGGCGTTCGGGACCAGGTCCTCGGCGAGATACCAGTGGCCCCAGCGGGTGCCCATGCCGAGGACGCCCTTGGGGCCGGCGTAGAAGACCGAGTTGGACCGCTGCTCGTTGCTCAGTTCGGCGAAGGCCTGGCGCAGCCGGTCGGCACGGGTGTCACCGGGGCTGGTGGGCACCGACTCGGGGACCTGGGCGCCCACGCTGTTCCCGCCGAGCAGGCCGTCCCAGCGGGCGCGCAGATCCGTGGCCGAGCGCTCGCAGATCTGCTTGGCCATCACCCAGCCGACGACGGGGGCGACGATCGCCAGCCGTGCGTACCAGGCCCAGAACCCCGTGAACGGCATCCGGATCAGGAAGATCACGGCCAGCGCGCCCACAGCGACGAGCAGCACGGTAGCCATGCCGGAGGCCCGCTTGTCGTCGCGCCGGGCGATGGTGGTCCGTATCTGGAAGACCAGCAGCCAGATCAGCGTCCCGGGCAGGAACAGCACACCGCACAGCAGCATCACGGCGGTGAGCTTCTTGTCCCGCTGCCGGCGCAGGTTGTTCGCGGCCATGCAGTGCTCGACGACCGTCTGCGGTTCGATGCCGAAGGACTGGACGACCGGCTTCCGGCCGACGCCCAGCATGCGGGTCACCACGGCCTGGGAGAAGGCCTCGCCGAGGTTCGGCCGGAAGATCGTCGCCCACCTGCGGGGTGGCTTGACGGTCGACTCGTGCCACTCGTTGTTCGCCTCGAGTATCTTGCCGACCTCGTCGTCCCGGTAGGCCGCAGAGGCCAGGGCGAAGGTCGCCTGCTCGACCGAGCCCGTGATCGGTACCTGTGGCTCCACGATGCCAATGGTCATTCCAGCCCCCGATCGCCGCCCGACGTCACCACTGCGGCTCTTCCCGACTTCCGCGCTCCGCACACCTGTTGATCAGGTCATCGCGATGATCGTGCGACAACTTGATCAGGCCTTCAGCGTATCCCCAGGCAGTGACATTCGTCGGCGGACGGCCGAAGCCGCCCGCCGACGCGGAGGGGAGCGTTCCGAGAAAGCCATCCCTTGTGCGACCGGGCGCCACTTGTGCGGCGCCCGGTGCCAACTACGAGGCGTCGCGCGCCTCTTCACGAATCCTTTCCGCGATCTGCGGTGGCATCGGCTCATGCCGTGCGTAGGAACGGTTGAAGCGGGCGGTGCCGTGCGAGAGCGAGCGCAGGTCCACGGCGTACCGTCCGATCTCGATCTCGGGCACCTCGGCCCGGATCAAGGTCCGGTTCCCACTGGTCTGTTCCGTGCCCAGCACCCGCCCCCGCCGCCCGGACAGGTCGCTCATCACGGCGCCCACGTAGTCGTCGCCGACCAGCACGGTCACCTCGGCCACCGGCTCCAGCAGATGGATCCGCACATCGCCCGCGGCCTCCCGCAGCGCCAGCGCGCCCGCCGTCTGGAAGGCGGCGTCCGAGGAGTCCACGGAGTGCGCCTTGCCGTCGAGCAGCGTCACCCGGACGTCGATGAGCGGGTAACCGGCCGCAACTCCCTTGGCCGCCTGGGCCCTTACGCCCTTCTCGACCGACGGGATGAACTGCCGCGGCACCGCGCCCCCGACGACCTTGTCCACGAACTCGATGCCCGAGCCACCAGGCAGCGGCTCCACCTCGATCTCGCAGATCGCGAACTGCCCGTGCCCACCGGACTGCTTCACATGCCGGCCACGCCCCGCCGCCTTGCCCGCGAACGTCTCCCGCAGGGAGACCTTGTGCGGTACGACGTCGACCTGGACGCCGTAGCGGCTGCGCAGCCGCTCCAGCGCCACGTCCGCGTGCGCCTCGCCCAGGCACCACAGGACGACCTGGTGGGTGTCCTGGTTCTGTTCGAGCCGCATGGTCGGGTCCTCGGCGACCAGCCGGGACAGACCCTGCGAGAGCTTGTCCTCGTCCGCCTTGCTGTGGGCCTCGATGGCGAGCGGCAGCAGTGGGTCGGGCATCTCCCAGGGCTCCATCAGGAGCGGGTCGTCCTTGGCGGAGAGGGTGTCGCCGGTCTCCGCGCGGCCGAGCTTGGCCACGCACACCAGGTCGCCCGCGATGGCGTGCGTGACCGTGCGCTGCTGCTTGCCGAAGGGGGTGGACAGTGCGCCGACGCGCTCATCGACGTCGTGGTCCTCGTGTCCGCGGTCGGACAGCCCGTGGCCGGAGACGTGGACCGTCTCGTCGGGGCGCAGCGTGCCGGAGAAGACGCGCACGAGCGAGACCCGGCCGACGTACGGGTCGGAGGCCGTCTTCACGACCTCGGCGACCAGCGGGCCGGCCGTGTCGCAGGGTTTGATCTCGCGCGACTTGCCGTCGATGGTCGTGACCCCCGGAGTGGGGTGCTCGAACGGCGTCGGGAAGCCGCCCGTGACCAGCTCCAGCAACTCGACCGTGCCGAGCCCCTGCTTCGAGCCCTCGGCCGCGGGGGCGGCGGCCAGGACGGGGTGGAAGACCCCGCGCGCGACGGCCCGCTCCAGGTCGTCGACGAGCGTCTTGAAGTCGATCTGCTCGCCGCCCAGATAGCGGTCCATGAGGGTCTCGTCCTCGCTCTCCGAGATGATCCCCTCGATCAGCCGGTTGCGGGCCTCCTCGATCTCCGGCAGCTGGTCCTCGTCCGGCTCGGCCTCCTTGCGCTCACCGGACGAGTAGTCGAACAGCTTCTGCGACAGCAGCCCGGTGAGCCCCGTCACGGGCGCGTGCCCGTCGGGGCCCTGCGGGCCGTGCAGCGGCAGATAGAGCGGCAGCACGGCGTCGGGGTCGTCCCCGCCGAAGGCCTCCGCGCAGGTGCGTGTCATCTCCTCGAAGTCCGCCCGGGCCGCCTCCAGGTGCGTGATCACGATCGCCCGGGGCATGCCGACGGCCGCGCACTCCTCCCACACCATGCGCGTCGAGCCGTCCACGCCGTCCGAGGCGGAGACAACGAAAAGGGCCGCGTCCGCCGCTCGCAGACCGGCCCTCAGTTCCCCGACGAAGTCGGCGTATCCGGGGGTGTCGAGGAGATTGACCTTGATGCCGTCCCATTCCACCGGCACCAGGGAGAGTTGTACCGAGCGTTGCTGCCGGTGCTCGATCTCGTCGTAGTCCGAGACGGTGCCGCCGTCCTCCACGCGGCCCGCCCGGTTCACCGCCCCCGCTGTCAGCGCGAGAGCTTCCACCAATGTCGTCTTGCCCGATCCGGAGTGGCCGACCAGCACCACATTCCGTACGGACGCGGGGTGGTCGGCCGCTGTAGCCCTGCCGGCGGCTCCGGGGTGTGCGTTCGCCTTGTCGCCCATGGTCCTGCCTCCCGTGCACGGTGAGGTCACTGTGGGCGCGGGCATGCCGGGCCGCGTGCGGTGGCGGCTCCGATGACGCCCGCGGTCCTTCGAGCTTTCCACTCCCGTCACGGTGCGTCCATACGGAGGACGCGATCGCGCTGTTACCCGGATGCCTTCAGGCCGTGACACAGGGGTCCGGGTGCCCGGCCGTCGCACACACGCGCGCGTGGCTACGATGGGCCAGCCGGGGGCCAGCAGGGGCCGTACGGCGACACCGACCCTCGGGAAGGCCATGCTGAACAAGTACGCGCGTGCATTCTTCACGCGTGTCCTCACACCGTTCGCCGCGTTTCTCATCCGCCGGGGCGTCAGCCCCGACACGGTCACGCTCCTCGGCACCGCCGGAGTGGTCGCGGGCGCGCTGGTCTTCTACCCCATGGGCGAGTTCTTCTGGGGCACGGTCGTGATCACGCTGTTCGTGTTCTCCGACCTGGTCGACGGGAACATGGCCCGCCAGCTGGGCCGCTCCAGCCGCTGGGGCGCCTTCCTGGACTCCACGCTCGACCGGGTCGCCGACGGAGCGATCTTCGGCGGCTTCGCCCTCTGGTACGCCGCCGGCGGCGACGACATCGCCCTGTGCGCGGTCTCCATCTTCTGCCTGGCCAGCGGCCAGGTGGTGTCGTACACCAAGGCCCGCGGCGAGTCGATCGGTCTGCCGGTCGCCGTCAACGGCCTCGTCGAGCGCGCCGAGCGCCTGGTGATCTCGCTGGTCGCGGCCGGTCTCGCGGGCCTGCACAAGTTCGGCGTGCCCGGCATCCAGTACCTCCTGCCGGTCGCTCTGTGGATCGTCGCCGTGGGCAGCCTCGTCACGCTGATCCAGCGGGTGGTCACCGTCCGCCGGGAATCGGCCGAAGCCGAGGCCGCGGCGGCCGCCGAGGAGAGCGAGAATGCTTCTCATGGGAGGGAGGCGGCGAAGTGAGCTTCCGGGATGAGTTGACCGACGGGTTGTACGGCCTGGGCTGGAGCACGGTCAAGAAGCTCCCGGAGCCGGTCGCCGTACGCCTCGGCCGGACCATCGCCGACCTCGCCTGGAAGCAGCGAGGCAAGGGCGTGCAGCGCCTGGAGAGCAACTACGCGCGCGTGGTGCCCGACGCGAGCCCCGAGCGCCTCGCCGAGCTCTCGCGCGCGGGCATGCGCTCGTACCTGCGCTACTGGATGGAGTCGTTCCGGCTCCCCGCCTGGAGCGCCGAGCGCGTGAAGGGCGGCTTCGAGGCCAAGGACATCCACTACCTGACCGACGGGATCGCCTCCGACCAGGGCGTCGTCCTCGCGCTGCCGCACATGGCCAACTGGGACCTCGCCGGTGCCTGGGTCACCACCAAGCTGGAGACGCCCTTCACCACGGTCGCCGAGCGTCTGAAGCCGGAGACCCTCTACGACCGCTTCGTCGCCTACCGCGAGGGGCTCGGCATGGAGGTCCTCCCGCACAGCGGCGGCACCGCCTTCGGCACGCTGGCCCGGCGCCTGCGCGACGGTGGCCTGGTCTGCCTGGTCGCCGAGCGCGACCTGTCCTCGTCAGGGGTGGAGGTCCGGTTCTTCGGCGAGGCCACCCGCATGCCGGCCGGACCCGCCCTCCTCGCCCAGCAGACCGGAGCCCTGCTCCTCCCGGTGACGCTCTGGTACGACGACTCACCCGTCATGCGGGGACAGGTCCACCCCCCGATCGAGGTACCCGAGACAGGTACCCGAGCCGAAAAGACGTCTGTCATGACACAGGCGCTGGCCGATGCCTTCGCCACGGGGATCGCCGACCACCCGGAGGACTGGCACATGCTGCAGCGCTTGTGGCTGAAGGACCTCGACCCCGGTAAGGGGACCTCGTGAGGATCGGCATCGTCTGCCCGTACTCCTGGGACGTGCCGGGCGGCGTCCAGTTCCACATCCGCGACCTCGCGGAGTACTTCATCGGCCTGGGCCACGAGGTCTCCGTCCTGGCCCCCGCCGACGACGACACACCCCTCCCGCCGTACGTCGTCTCGGCCGGCCGCGCGGTCCCGGTGCCGTACAACGGCTCGGTGGCCCGCCTCAACTTCGGCTTCCTGTCGGCCGCCCGGGTCCGCCGCTGGCTGCACGACGGCGAGTTCGACGTCATCCACATCCACGAGCCGACGTCGCCGTCGCTGGGCCTGTTGACCTGCTGGGCGGCGTCGGGCCCGATCGTGGCCACGTTCCACACGTCCAACCCCCGCTCGCGGGCCATGATCGCCGCGTACTCGATCCTCCAGGCGGCCCTGGAGAAGATCAGCGCGCGGATCGCCGTGAGCGAGTACGCGCGCCGCACGCTGGTGGAGCACCTCGGCGGCGACGCGGTCGTCATCCCGAACGGCGTCGACGTCGACTTCTTCGCCAAGGCCGAGCCCAAGCCCGAGTGGCAGGGCGGCACGATCGGCTTCATCGGCCGCATCGACGAGCCCCGCAAGGGCCTGCCGGTCCTGATGAAGGCGCTGCCGACGATCCTCGCCGCCCGCCCGCAGACCCGTCTTCTGGTCGCGGGCCGCGGCGACGAGGAGGAGGCGGTCGAGTCCCTGCCGACCGAACTCCGCTCCCGCGTCGAGTTCCTGGGCATGGTGAGCGACGAGGACAAGGCCCGTTTCCTGCGCAGCGTCGATCTGTACGTCGCCCCCAACACCGGTGGCGAGAGCTTCGGCATCATCCTGGTCGAGGCGATGTCTGCGGGCGCACCGGTCCTCGCCTCGAACCTGGACGCCTTCGCGCAGGTGCTGGACCAGGGCGCGGCCGGCGAGCTCTTCGCCAACGAGGACCCCGACGCGCTCGCCGAGGCGGCCGTACGCCTGCTGGGCGACCCGGCGCGCCGGGCCGAGCTGCGGGAGCGGGGGAGCGTGCACGTACGGCGCTTCGACTGGTCGACCGTCGGCGCGGACATCCTGTCGGTCTACGAGACGGTGACGGACGGGACGACGGCGGTGGCCGCGGCGGAGGACGAGAGGGGGCCGGGGCTCCGGGCACGTCTCGGGCTTGCGCGGGACTGAGCGCATTCCCCGCCGACGTGCCCCGGTAACGTGACCGCCCGTGACCGCAACCCTGATCTGGATCCTCGCCGTCCTCGTCGCCGTCGGCCTCTACCTGAGCTGGACCGCGGGGCGCCTGGACCGTCTGCACGCCCGGATCGACGCCGCCCGCGCCGCGCTCGACGCACAGCTGCTGCGCAGGGCCTCCGTGGCGCAGGAACTGGCCACCTCGGGCGTCCTGGACCCCGCCGCCTCGATCGTCCTGTATGAGGCCGCACACGCCGCCCGGCAGGCCGAGGAGGAGCAGCGGGAGGTCGCCGAGAGCGAGCTCAGCCAGGCGCTGCGAGCCGTCTTCGCGGAGGTGCCCCAGGTGGAGGCGGTGCGCGAGGCCCCCGGCGGCGAGGCGGCCGCCCACGAGCTCACCGAGGCCGTACGGCGCGTCCCGATGGCCCGCCGCTTCCACAACGACGCCGTGGGCGCCGCCCGCCGACTCCGCGAACACCGCAAGGTCCGCTGGTTCCGCCTGGCCGGCCACGCGCCCTTCCCGATGGCCTTCGAGATGGACGACGAGCCCCCCACGGCACTGACCGACCGGGCCGCCTAGCAGGCGTTTCCCCACGGCGGCCCTGAAAAGGAGCCACCGTCTCTCCATTGGCCCTTGCCGTGGACTGGTCCATTCACGTTTCCTCGGTGACTGCAGAAATCCTCTTTCACTTCAGTGAGGTCGCCCGTGTCCAGCACGCTCTCCGAAAACCAGGCCCCCGAGACCGGCACCGCCCGCGTGAAGCGCGGTATGGCCGAGCAACTCAAGGGTGGCGTGATCATGGACGTCGTCACGCCGGAGCAGGCGAAGATCGCCGAGGACGCGGGCGCCGTCGCCGTCATGGCCCTGGAACGGGTCCCGGCCGACATCCGCAAGGACGGCGGCGTGGCCCGGATGTCCGACCCCGACATGATCGAGGGCATCATCGAGGCCGTCTCCATCCCGGTCATGGCCAAGTCCCGCATCGGCCACTTCGTCGAGGCCCAGGTGCTGCAGTCCCTCGGCGTCGACTACATCGACGAGTCCGAGGTCCTCACCCCGGCCGACGAGGTCAACCACTCCGACAAGTGGGCCTTCACGACCCCCTTCGTCTGCGGTGCCACCAACCTGGGCGAGGCCCTGCGCCGTATCGCCGAGGGCGCGGCCATGATCCGCTCCAAGGGCGAGGCCGGCACCGGCAACGTCGTCGAGGCCGTCCGCCACCTGCGCCAGATCAAGAACGAGATCGCCCGCCTGCGCGGCTACGACAACAACGAGCTGTACGCCGCCGCCAAGGAGCTGCGCGCCCCGTACGAGCTCGTCAAGGAGGTCGCCGAACTCGGCAAGCTCCCGGTCGTGCTGTTCTCCGCCGGTGGCGTCGCCACCCCCGCCGACGCCGCGCTGATGCGCCAGCTCGGTGCCGAGGGCGTCTTCGTCGGCTCCGGCATCTTCAAGTCCGGCGACCCGGCCAAGCGTGCCGCCGCCATCGTGAAGGCCACCACCTTCTACGACGACCCGAAGATCATCGCGGACGCGTCCCGCAACCTCGGCGAGGCCATGGTCGGCATCAACTGCGACACCCTCCCCGAGGCCGAGCGCTACGCCAACCGCGGCTGGTAACCCACCCCATGTCGAACGAAGTCCCTGTCATCGGCGTCCTGGCCCTCCAGGGCGACGTACGGGAGCATCTCGTCGCCCTGGCCGCGGCCGACGCCGTGGCCAGGCCGGTCAGGCGCCCCGAGGAACTCGCCGAGGTGGACGGCCTCGTCATCCCCGGCGGCGAGTCCACCACCATCTCCAAACTGGCCGTCCTCTTCGGCGTGATGGAGCCCCTACGCGCGCGCGTGCGGGGCGGCATGCCCGTCTACGGCACCTGCGCGGGCCTCATCATGCTCGCCGACAAGATCCTCGACCCGCGCTCGGGCCAGGAGACGATCGGCGGCATCGACATGATCGTGCGCCGCAACGCCTTCGGGCGGCAGAACGAGTCCTTCGAGGCGGCGGTCGACGTCAAGGGAATCGCGGGCGATCCTGTAGAGGGCGTGTTCATCCGCGCCCCCTGGGTCGAGTCCGTCGGCGCCGAGACCGAGGTGCTCGCCGAGCACGACGGCCACATCGTCGCGGTCCGCCAGGGCAACGCGCTCGCCACGTCGTTCCACCCGGAACTGACCGGCGACCACCGCGTGCACTCCCTGTTCGTCGACCTGGTGCGCGCGAACCGGACAGCGGAGTCCTTGTAGGATCTCTGGCGTTCGTTCATAGATGGGTTACGCGAAGGAGACAGGCAGATGTCCGGCCACTCTAAATGGGCCACGACGAAGCACAAGAAGGCCGTGATCGACGCCAAGCGCGGCAAGCTCTTCGCGAAGCTGATCAAGAACATCGAGGTCGCTGCGCGCATGGGCGGTGTCGACCTCGAAGGAAATCCGACGCTCTACGACGCCGTGCAGAAGGCGAAGAAGCAGTCGGTGCCGAACAAGAACATCGACTCCGCGATCAAGCGCGGCGGCGGTCTCGAGGCCGGTGGCGCCGACTACGAGACGATCATGTACGAGGGCTACGGCCCGAACGGCGTCGCGGTGCTCATCGAGTGCCTCACCGACAACCGCAACCGCGCCGCCTCCGACGTGCGCGTCGCCATGACCCGCAACGGCGGCAACATGGCCGACCCGGGCTCCGTGTCGTACATGTTCAGCCGCAAGGGCGTCGTCATCGTCCCCAAGGGCGAGTTGACCGAGGACGACGTCCTCGGCGCGGTCCTGGACGCGGGCGCCGAGGAGGTCAACGACCTCGGCGAGACCTTCGAGGTCATCAGCGAGGCCACCGACCTGGTCGCGGTCCGTAGCGCCCTCCAGGACGCCGGGATCGACTACGACTCCGCCGACTCCAGCTTCGTGCCGTCCGTCCAGGTAGAGCTGGACGAGGAGGGCGCCAAGAAGATCTTCAAGCTGATCGACGCCCTGGAGGACAGCGACGACGTGCAGAACGTCTTCGCCAACTTCGACGTCAGTGACGAGATCATGGAGAAGGTCGACGCGTAACGCCACCGCGAGCTGAGCGGACGAAGCGGCTCAACGGGCCGACGGGACACGCCCCGTCGGCCCGTCGCCATGTCGGCCGTTGTCGGTGGCACCCGATAGCCTGCACAAACAGGCGATCGAAGGAGGGGGCGTGGTGCGCGTACTGGGGGTGGACCCCGGACTGACCCGATGTGGTGTCGGTGTCGTCGAGGGAGTCGCGGGCCGTCCGCTGACCATGGTCGGCGTCGGTGTCGTACGGACGCCCGTGGACGCCGAGTTGGGGCACCGACTGGTCGCGATCGAGGCGGGCATCGACGCCTGGCTGGACGAGCACCGGCCCGAACTCGTCGCCGTGGAGCGGGTGTTCAGCCAGCACAATGTACGGACCGTGATGGGCACCGCCCAGGCCAGCGCCGTCGCCATGCTCTGCGCCGCCCGCCGCGGCATCCCCGTCGCCCTGCACACCCCCAGTGAGGTCAAGGCCGCCGTCACCGGCAGCGGCCGCGCCGACAAGGCCCAGGTCGGTGCCATGGTCACCCGCCTGCTCCGGCTCGACGCGCCCCCGAAGCCCGCCGACGCCGCCGACGCCCTCGCGCTCGCCATCTGCCACATCTGGCGCGCCCCCGCGCAGAACCGACTCCAGCAGGCCGTGGCCCTGCACGCAGCCAAAGCATCTGTCACTTCGAAAGGCCGTACCGCATGATCGCCTTCGTGAGCGGACCGGTCGCCGCGCTCGCCCCCGACGCCGCGGTGATCGAGGTGGGCGGCGTCGGCATCGCCGTTCAGTGCACGCCGAACACCCTGTCCACGCTCCGCCTCGGCCAGCCGGCCAAGCTGGCCACCTCTCTTGTCGTACGAGAGGACTCGCTGACGCTGTACGGCTTCGTGGACGACGACGAACGTCAGATCTTCGAGCTGCTGCAGACCGCGACCGGGGTGGGCCCGCGCCTGGCCCAGGCCATGCTGGCCGTCCATACGCCGGACGCCCTGCGCCGCGCGGTGGCGGCCAATGACGAGAAGGCGCTCATGGCCGTTCCGGGCATCGGCAAGAAGGGCGCGCAGAAGCTGTTGCTGGAGTTCAAGGACCGGCTGGGTGCGCCGGTCGGTGCGTCGGCGGTCGGCGCCCCCGTCACGAGCGGGTGGCGCGATCAGCTGCATGCCGCGCTGATCGGCCTCGGGTATGCCACCCGCGAGGCCGACGAGGCGGTCGCCGCCGTCGCCCCGCAGGCCGAGGCCGCCGAGGGCACGCCCCAGGTGGGTCCGCTGCTCAAGGCCGCCCTCCAGACCCTGAACCGCGCCCGCTAGGAGAACGTCAGTGAACTGGGACGACCCGACCGACGCCACCGCCGCCGAGCGGCTCGTCGGTGCGTCCGCCGACCGTGAGGACCAGGCCGTCGAGGCCGCGCTGCGCCCCAAGGACCTGGACGAGTTCATCGGCCAGGAGAAGGTCCGCGAACAGCTCGACCTGGTCCTGCGCGCCGCACGCGCGCGTGGCGCCACCGCCGACCATGTGCTGCTCTCCGGCGCCCCCGGCCTCGGCAAGACCACCCTCTCGATGATCATCGCCGCCGAGATGGGCGCCCCGATCCGCATCACCAGCGGCCCCGCCATCCAGCACGCCGGCGACCTCGCCGCGATCCTCTCCTCCCTCCAGGAGGGCGAGGTCCTCTTCCTCGACGAGATCCACCGCATGTCGAGGCCCGCCGAGGAAATGCTGTACATGGCGATGGAGGACTTCCGCGTCGACGTCATCGTCGGCAAGGGCCCGGGAGCCACCGCGATCCCGCTCGAACTGCCCCCGTTCACCCTGGTCGGCGCCACCACGCGCGCGGGCCTGCTGCCGCCCCCGCTGCGCGACCGCTTCGGCTTCACCGCACACATGGAGTTCTACGAGCCCGCCGAGCTGGAGCGCGTCATCCACCGCTCCGCGAACCTCCTCGACGTGGAGATCCAGGCCGACGGCGCCGCCGAGATCGCCGGCCGCTCCCGCGGCACGCCCCGTATCGCCAACCGCCTGCTGCGCCGGGTCCGGGACTATGCGCAGGTGAAGGCCGACGGGTTCATCACCCGTGAGATCGCGGCGGCCGCGCTGAAGGTCTACGAGGTCGACGCCCGCGGCCTCGACCGCCTCGACCGCGGCGTCCTGGAGGCTTTGCTCAAGCTTTTCGGAGGCGGACCCGTCGGCCTGTCCACCCTCGCCGTGGCGGTGGGGGAGGAGCGCGAGACCGTCGAGGAGGTCGCCGAGCCCTTCCTCGTACGAGAGGGACTGCTCGCCCGAACCCCCCGAGGCCGTGTCGCCACGCCCGCCGCATGGGCGCATCTCGGCCTCACCCCGCCCCGCTCCGCAGTTGCGGGAAACGGACAACAGGACCTGTTCGGGACGTGATGGCATCGTGACGGGGTGGCATTGGCCGGGTCAGGAACCCAGGTGCCATGCTGAGCGTTGTTCCATGCGCGCGGACTCGCTTAGACTCCGCCGATGCCGCCGTTGTCGGCGGTATACATACCCCCATCCATCAGGCCGCTCCCCATCGCGGTCGTGCGAAGGAAATTCCGTCCCGTGAATATCACCATGCTCCTCCCGTTCATCGTGCTCATCGGGGCCATGTTCCTCATGACCCGCTCGGCCAAGCGCAAGCAGGCACAGGCCGCGCAGATGCGCAACGAGATGCAGCCCGGCAGCGGCGTCCGCACGATCGGGGGCATGTACGCGACGGTCAAGGAGGTCAACGAGGACACGGTCCTCCTCGACGCCGGCCCGGGCGTCGAGCTCCTCTTCGCGAAGAACGCCATCGGTTCCGTGCTCAGCGACGACGAGTACAACCGCATCGTGCACGGCATCGAGCACGACCTGAAGTCCGACTCCGACGTCGTCCCGGACGACGCCTCCTCCCTCACCGAGACCGACGACTCCGACGACGAAGCTGCCGCCGCCTCCGACGACAAGTCAGTCGACCTCGGCAAGAAGGACGCTCCCGAGGAGTCGGCCGACGAGACCGTCACCGCAGAGGCGAAGTCGGACGAGGAGCCGAAGAAGACCGACGGCGACTCCGACGCGAAGTAGTGACGTCCCGGGGCACGCGGCCGACCTCGCGTGCCCCGGGACGCGCGCATCTCGCACACGGGGATCCCGACACCATGTCATGGCCGACACCGCGCTGACCCGGCGCGGAGCGGCCCGAGAGGGAGTACGAGAAGGTGGCAGCACCTAAAAAGGGCCGGAGCGCGAGCGCCCAGAGCAAGCCAGGGCGCTCGCTGGCCCTCATTCTGATCGCCATCGTGGCGCTCACCGGCGGAATGTTCGCCTCCGGGAACACCACCCCGCGCCTCGGCATCGACCTGGCCGGTGGTACGAGCATCACGCTCGAAGCGGTGAACGAGCCCGGCCAGCCCAACGCGATCAACAAGACCAACATGGACACCGCGGTCGCCATCATGAACCGCCGTGTCAATGGTCTCGGTGTCTCCGAGGCGGAGGTCCAGACCCAGGGCGACCGGAACATCATCGTCAACATCCCCAAGGGCACGAACTCCAAGGAGGCCCGGGACCAGGTCGGCACCACCGCCAAGCTGTACTTCCGCCCGGTGCTCGCCACCGAGCTCTCCGGCGCCGCCGCGACGACCAGCCCGTCGCCGAGCGCCTCCAGCAGCCCATCGGGCAAGGCCACCGACAAGGCGGGGGAGAAGGCCACCGGCACGTCGACCCCGTCCTCCTCGGCGAAGCCCTCGGCCACCGCCACCTCGCAGGGCCGCGCGGTCACCGACGCCCTGAAGGCGGACTCGACGCCGAGCGCCACCGCCTCCTCCAGCCCGAGCGCCTCCTCCAGCGCCTCCCCGTCCGCGAGCGCCTCCGCCAGCGCCGAGGCCAGCAAGCTCGAGGCGGAGTACACGGCTCTCGACTGCACCAAGAAGTCGGACCGCGCCACCGCCGGTAAGACCGCCAAGGCCACCGACACCACCGTGGCCTGCGGCAACTCCTCGGGCCAGTGGCAGAAGTACATCCTCGGCCCCGCCGCGGTCGACGGCACGGACGTGAACAAGGCACAGGCCGTCTTCAACACCCAGACCGCCGCCGGCTGGACCGTCACCATGGAGTTCACCGGCAAGGGCACCAAGAAGTTCGCCGACATCACCGGCCAGCTGGCGCAGAAGACGCAGCCGCAGAACCAGTTCGCGATCGTCCTCGACGGCGACGTGGTCTCCGACCCGCGCGTCAGCGAGGCGCTCACCAGCGGCAGCGCGGAGATCTCGGGCAGCTTCACCCAGCAGGAGGCGCAGAGCCTCGCCAACATGCTGAAGTACGGCGCCCTGCCGCTCACCTTCAAGGAGGCGAGCGTCACCACGGTCACCGCCGCGCTCGGCGGCGAGCAGCTGCACGCCGGTCTGATCGCGGGCGCGATCGGCCTCGGACTCGTCGTGATCTACCTGCTGCTCTTTTACCGCGGCCTGTCGGTCATCGCCATTCCCTCGCTGCTGGTCTCCGGCGCCCTCACCTACGCGATCATGTCGCTGCTCGGCGAGGCCATCGGCTTCGCGCTGAACCTGCCGGCCGTCTGCGGCGCGATCGTCGCGATCGGTATCACCGCGGACTCGTTCATCGTGTTCTTCGAACGCATCAGGGACGAGATCCGCGAGGGCCGTTCCCTGCGTCCCG
The DNA here is from genome assembly GCF_053596855.1 of Streptomyces sp. NPDC001617. NCBI lineage: Bacteria > Bacillati > Actinomycetota > Actinomycetes > Kitasatosporales > Streptomycetaceae > Streptomyces > Streptomyces sp. NPDC001617. Next base: position 72,539 of record NZ_JBSFHA010000030.1, on the reverse strand, counting down.
CCGTCGAGCGGGCCTGGCCGCGTGCCCGGCGCACCATCCTGGTCTCCGACTTCGTGTCGTTCCTCGCCGCCGCGGTGCTGTTCATCGTCACCGTCGGCAAGGTCCAGGGCTTCGCGTTCACGCTTGGTCTGACCACCGTGCTCGACGTGGTCGTCGTCTTCCTGTTCACCAAGCCGCTGATGACGATCCTCGCGCGCCGCAAGTTCTTCGCGAACGGCCACAAGTGGTCCGGCCTGGACCCGAAGGCACTCGGAGCCAAGCCGCCGCTGCGCCGCACCCGTCGTTCCGCCCCCGTCGACCCGAAGGAGGCGTGAGATGTCGAAACTCGGCAGCCTCGGCGCCCGACTGCACCGCGGCGAGGTCGGCTACGACTTCGTCGGCAAGCGCAAGATCTGGTACGGCATCTCGCTCCTGATCACCATTACGGCGATCCTCGGTCTGGCCGTGCGCGGCCTGAACATGGGCATCGAGTTCCAGGGCGGCGCCGTCTTCACCACGCCGAAGAAGATGACCGCCTCGGTCGCCCAGGCCGAGACGTACGCGCGGGAGGCCTCCGGACACGACGCGGTCGTCCAGAAGCTCGGTGACGGCAGCCTGCGCATCCAGATCGCCGGCATCGACACCGGCAAGTCCGACGCGATCAAGAACACGCTCGCCGACGACCTGAAGGTCAACCCCGAGAACATCGCCGCCGACCTCGTGGGCCCCAGCTGGGGTGACCAGATCGCCAACAAGGCCTGGGAGGGCCTGGCGATCTTCATGGTCCTGGTCGTGATCTACCTGGCGATCGCCTTCGAGTGGCGCATGGCCGTGGCCGCGCTCGTCGCCCTCATCCACGACATCACCATCACCACCGGCATCTACGCCCTCGTCGGCTTCGAGGTCACGCCGGGCACGGTGATCGGTCTGCTCACGATCCTCGGTTACTCGCTCTACGACACGGTCGTCGTCTTCGACAGCCTCAAGGAGCAGACGAAGGACCTCACCAAGCAGACCCGCTGGACCTACAGCGATGTCGCCAACCGTTCGATCAACAGCACACTGATGCGGTCCATCAACACGACCGTGGTGGCGCTGTTGCCGGTCGCGGGCCTGCTGTTCATCGGTGGCGGCTTCCTCGGCGCCGGCATGCTCAACGACATCTCGCTGTCGCTGTTCGTCGGCCTCGCGGCCGGTGCGTACTCCTCGATCTTCATCGCCACGCCGCTCGTCGCCGACCTCAAGGAGCGCGAGCCGCAGATCAAGGCCCTCAAGAAGCGGGTGCTCGCCAAGCGGGCGCAGGCCGCCAGCGAGGAGGAGCAGGCGGAGGTCCGTGAGGCCGATGCGGCGTACGACGACGAGCACGAGGACGCCGCCCCCGCGGTCGTCGGGCCGCGCAACCAGCCCGCGTCCCGTGGGCGCGGCCGTGGCCGTCCCTCCGGGAAGCGCCGATGACCGACATCAAGGAGCTGCTGCTCAGCCGTATCCGCGACGTCGCGGACTACCCGGAGCCGGGCGTGATGTTCAAGGACATCACCCCGCTCCTGGCGGACCCGTCGGCGTTCACGGCGCTGACGGACGCGCTGGCCGAGATCGCCGAGAACACCGGCGCCACCAAGGTCGTCGGCCTGGAGGCCCGCGGCTTCATCCTCGGCGCCCCGGTCGCCGTCCGCGCGGGCCTCGGCTTCATCCCCGTGCGCAAGGCGGGCAAGCTCCCCGGAGCGACCCTCGGACAGGCCTACGACCTGGAGTACGGCTCGGCCGAGATCGAGGTGCACGCCGAGGACCTGTCCACCGGGGACCGCATACTGATCATCGACGACGTCCTCGCCACCGGCGGCACCGCCGAGGCCGCCATCCAGCTGATCCGCCGAGCAGGTGCCGAGGTCGCCGGCCTGGCGGTCCTGATGGAACTCGGCTTCCTGCCGGGCCGCTCCCGCCTGGAGCCGGCCCTGGGCGGTGCCCCGCTGGAGGCACTGCTCGTGGTCTGACCTGTACGACGTGATCACGCATGATGCGACGGCCGTCCCCGCAGTACGGGGACGGCCGTCGCACATGTCACACCCCTCGCCACCACACCCTGAAGGGGCGCGGGGCTGTATCGATGTGCGGCTACCGCGGCGTGGGCGCGACCAGCCCCGGCGACGCCCCACCCGCCAACGAAGCTCAGCTCCCGGACCCTCCGCGCAACCTCGCCCACGCCCACAGAACAACCCCAGGACACCCCAGCGCGACCAACCGGAATGCCGGCGGCAGCCCCCCGCGTTACTCGGGTAGACGTCCCTCACATTGGCCTGAAGGCGATCTCGCGGCCCAGGATCGCTACCATGGGGTCTCCGGAGCCTGACCGGGGGACCCGGATCGCGCACGAGGAGTCCTCTTGCCAGACGAGGCCCAGCACCTGACCGCCGCCAAGCCCGAGTCCGCCTCGGCAGCCGCGGCCAAGCCCGCGCCGAGCACACCGCACGTGACGAACGACAGCGCCGGGCCGGTCGAGCACGCCCAGTCCGCGCCCGTCGAGAAGGCCGCAGAGCAGACGCGCCCCAAGCCGGCCCCGCCCGAGCGCCCCGTGCCCTCCCCCACTCCCGACTCCGCTCGAGCGGGGGGACCCCCATCCTCCGCGGTCCGCCCGAACACCGGCCAGCCCGCCCGCTCCGGCTCCTCCAACCGCGTCCGCGCCCGCCTCGCCCGCCTCGGTGTACAGCGCTCCAACCCGTACAACCCGGTCCTGGAGCCACTGCTGCGGATAGTGCGCAGCAACGACCCGAAGATCGAGACGGCCACCCTCCGCAAGATCGAGAACGCCTATCAGGTCGCCGAGCGCTGGCACCGCGGCCAGAAGCGCAAGAGCGGCGACCCGTACATCACGCATCCCCTCGCGGTGACCACGATCCTCGCCGAGCTGGGCATGGATCCGGCCACCCTGATGGCGGGCCTGCTGCACGACACCGTCGAGGACACCGAGTACGGCCTCGACCAGCTCCGCCGCGACTTCGGCGACTCGGTCGCTCTCCTGGTCGACGGCGTCACCAAGCTGGACAAGGTCAAGTTCGGCGAGGCCGCGCAGGCCGAGACCGTGCGCAAGATGGTCGTCGCCATGGCCAAGGACCCGCGCGTCCTGGTCATCAAGCTCGCCGACCGCCTGCACAACATGCGCACCATGCGCTATCTCAAGCGTGAGAAGCAGGAGAAGAAGGCGCGCGAGACCCTCGAGATCTACGCGCCGCTCGCCCACCGCCTGGGCATGAACACCATCAAGTGGGAGCTGGAGGACCTAGCCTTCGCGATCCTCTACCCCAAGATGTACGACGAGATCGTCCGCCTCGTCGCCGAGCGCGCCCCCAAGCGCGACGAGTACCTCGCCATAGTGACCGACGAGGTCCAGCAGGACCTGCGCGCGGCACGCATCAAGGCGACCGTCACCGGCCGCCCGAAGCACTACTACAGCGTCTACCAGAAGATGATCGTCCGCGGTCGCGACTTCGCGGAGATCTACGACCTGGTCGGCATCCGCGTCCTCGTCGACACCGTCCGAGACTGCTACGCCGCCCTCGGCACCGTGCACGCGCGATGGAACCCGGTCCCCGGCCGGTTCAAGGACTACATCGCGATGCCCAAGTTCAACATGTACCAGTCGCTGCACACGACGGTCATCGGCCCCAACGGCAAGCCCGTCGAGCTGCAGATCCGCACCTTCGACATGCACCGCCGCGCCGAGTACGGCATCGCCGCGCACTGGAAGTACAAGCAGGAGGCCGTCGCCGGAGCCTCGAAGGTGCGCACGGACGTGCCGAAGGCCGGCAAGAAGGACGACCACCTCAACGACATGGCGTGGCTGCGCCAGCTCCTCGACTGGCAGAAGGAGACCGAGGACCCGGGCGAGTTCCTGGAGTCCCTCCGCTTCGACCTGTCCCGCAACGAGGTCTTCGTCTTCACCCCCAAGGGCGACGTCATAGCGCTCCCGGCGGGTGCCACCCCGGTGGACTTCGCGTACGCCGTCCACACGGAGGTCGGCCACCGGACCATCGGAGCGCGGGTCAACGGCCGTCTCGTACCGCTCGAATCCACCCTGGACAACGGCGACCTGGTGGAGGTCTTCACCTCCAAGGCGGCCGGCGCGGGCCCCTCCCGTGACTGGCTCGGCTTCGTCAAGTCGCCGCGTGCCCGCAACAAGATCCGGGCCTGGTTCTCCAAGGAGCGCCGCGACGAGGCGATCGAGCAGGGCAAGGACGCCATCGTCCGCGCGATGCGCAAGCAGAACCTGCCGATCCAGCGCATCCTCACCGGCGACTCGCTCGTCACGCTCGCGCACGAGATGCGCTACCCGGACATCTCCGCGTTGTACGCGGCGATCGGCGAGGGTCATGTCTCCGCGCAGAACGTCGTGCAGAAGCTCGTCTCCGCGCTCGGTGGCGAGGAGGCGGCCACCGAGGAGATCGACGAGTCGGTCCCGCCGACCCGCGGCCGCAGCCGCAAGCGCCGCTCCAGCGCCGACCCGGGCGTCATCGTCAAGGGCGTCGAGGACGTGTGGGTCAAGCTGGCCCGCTGCTGTACGCCCGTGCCCGGCGACCCGATCATCGGTTTCGTCACGCGCGGTAGCGGAGTATCGGTTCACCGCAGCGACTGCGTGAACGTGGAGTCACTGTCCCGCGAGCCCGAGCGCATCCTCGAGGTCGAGTGGGCACCCACCCAGTCCTCGGTCTTCCTGGTCGCCATCCAGGTCGAGGCCCTGGACCGCTCCCGGCTCCTCTCGGACGTCACCCGCGTCCTGTCCGACCAGCACGTCAACATCCTCTCGGCGGCCGTCCAGACGTCCCGCGACCGGGTGGCCACCTCGCGCTTCACCTTCGAGATGGGCGACCCGAAGCACCTCGGGCACGTCCTGAAGGCCGTGAGGGGCGTCGAGGGCGTCTACGACGTGTACCGGGTGACCTCGGCCAGGCGGTCGTAGAAACGACGAGGAGAGGGCCCCGCACGGCATGTGCGGGGCCCTCTCCTCGTGTGTCAGCCGGGCTGTCAGCCGCCGAACTCCTGCAGACCCTTCAGAGCCTGGTCAAGGAGCGCCTGGCGGCCCTCCAGCTCACGCTCGAGCTTGTCGGCCTTGGCGCTGTTGCCCTGCGCGCGCGCCTGCTCGATCTGGGACCTGAGCTTGTCCACGGCGGCCTGGAGCTGGCCGGTCAGACCCGCGGCACGCGCGCGTGCCTCCGGGTTGGTCCGGCGCCACTCGGCCTCCTCGGCCTCCTGGATGGCCCGCTCCACGGCGTGCATCCGGCCCTCGACCTTCGGGCGGGCGTCGCGCGGCACGTGCCCGATGGCCTCCCAGCGCTCGTTGACCGAGCGGAAGGCGGCACGGGCGGTCCTGAGGTCCGTCACCGGGAGGATCTTCTCGGCCTCCTCGGCCAGCTCCTCCTTGAGCTTCAGGTTCTCCGACTGCTCCGCGTCCCGCTCAGCGAAGACCGAGCTGCGGGCCGCGAAGAACACGTCCTGGGCGCCGCGGAAGCGGTTCCACAGGTCGTCCTCGTGCTCGCGCTGGGCGCGCCCGGCGGCCTTCCACTCCGTCATCAGCTCGCGGTAGCGGGCGGCCGTGGGACCCCAGTCCGTCGACCCGGAGAGCGCCTCGGCCTCGGCGACCAGCCGCTCCTTGGTCTTGCGGGCCTCCTCGCGCTGGGCGTCCAGCGAGGCGAAGTGGGCCTTGCGGCGCTTGGAGAACGCCGACCGGGCGTGCGAGAAGCGGTGCCACAGCTCGTCGTCCGACTTGCGGTCCAGCCGCGGCAGCCCCTTCCAGGTGTCCACCAGCGCGCGCAGCCGCTCGCCGGCCGCCCGCCACTGGTCGGACTGCGCCAGCTGCTCCGCTTCGGTGACCAGCTCCTCCTTGGCGTGCCGCGCCTCGTCGGACTGTTTGGCGCGCTGCTGCTTGCGCTCCTCACGGCGCGCGTCGACGGTCTCCACGAGCTTGTCCAGCCGCTGCTTCAGCGCCGCCAGATCGCCCACCGCGTGGTGCGCGTCGACCTGCTCGCGGATGTGGTCGATGGCGGTCTGGGCGTCCTTCGCGGACAGGTCGGTGGTCTTCACCCGCTTCTCGAGGAGGCCGATCTCCACAACCAGGCCTTCGTACTTGCGCTCGAAGTAGGCCAGCGCCTCCTCAGGAGTGCCGGCCTGCCAGGAACCGACGACCTGCTCGCCGTCGGCCGTACGCACGTACACGGTCCCCGTCTCGTCGACGCGGCCCCACGGGTCGCTGCTCACAGCGCCTCCTCCACATGATGCCTGCGAGGGGCCTCACCGCCCCCGGGCATCGTCCACAGTTTCGTCACGGCCAACATAGGCGACCGGCGGGTTGCCTGTCCGCATCCCGCGCGACCGAAATTTCGCACCTCGGGGTCCGGATGCGGTCCCGAAGCGATCAGGATTTGGTGACCGTCGCCTTGTTGATCACGACCGTCGCGTTCGGCGCCCCGTCGCCCTGGCCCGTGCTCTCTCCGGCGGCGGCGATCTTCTTCAGAACCTTCATGCCCGACGCGGAAACGGTACCGAACGGTGTGTAGCTGGCCGGCAGCTGACTGTCCTGGTAGACGAGGAAGAACTGGCTGCCGCCGGTGTGCTTCTGACCGGTGTTCGCCATCGCCACCGTGCCCGCCGGGTAGACACCGCCCTTCAGGCTTTTGTCCTTCAGGTTCTCGTCCGGGATGGTGTAGCCGGGACCGCCGCTGCCGCTGCCCGTCGGGTCGCCGCACTGCAGCACGTAGATGCCGTTGGTGGTGAGCCGGTGGCACTTCGTGTGGTCGAAGTAGCCCTTCGACGCCAGGAAGTCGAACGAGTTCACGGTGTGCGGGGCCGCCGACGTCTTCAGCGCGATGTCGATGTCACCGCAGGTCGTGGCGAGCTTCATCGTGTACTTCGCCGACTTGTCGATGGTGACCGCCGGCTCCTTCTTCCAGCTGAGCTTCTCCACGGAGCCCTTGGCCGCCTTCGCGCACGGGTCCGGAGCCTTGCTGGTCGGCGCGGCGCTGGGCGTCGTCTCCGAGCTGGCGTTGGCCTTGTCGTCGTTCTTGAGGACCCCGGTCGTGTACAGCGCCACACTGCCGATGACGACCACACCGAGCACCGACGCGATCACGGAGTTGCGCATGCGCGCCTTGCGCCGCGCGGCCGTGCGCCGCTGCTGCTGCCGCAAGAACTTCTCCCGCGCGAGCTGACGCTTCCGCTGTTCCTGGGTGACCACCGGGTTTTCTCCTCATGCGTCTCGTACGTCGACTGGGACGCGTGCGTCTTGTGAGCCGACCGCCTGCGTGTGCCCCGTACCGTATATGGGTTCGCTGAGGAAACGGCAGCGCCGGTAGGCTCTGACGGCAGGCGCGCCCACGGAAAGGCGCACCCGTATCGACACAACGAAGGACGATCGTGCTCATTGCCGGGTTCCCCGCCGGGGCCTGGGGGACGAACTGTTATCTCGTCGCCCCCGCCGCCGGTGAGGAGTGCGTGATCATCGACCCGGGCCATCAGGCCGCCCAAGGAGTCGAGGAAGCGCTGAAGAAGCATCGGCTCAAGCCCGTCGCCGTCGTCCTCACCCATGGCCACATCGACCATGTGGCCTCGGTCGTCCCGGTGTGCGGCGCGCACGACGTGCCCGCCTGGATCCACCCCGAGGACCGCTACATGATGGCGGACCCGGAGAAGGCGCTCGGCCGTTCCATCGGCATGCCGCTGATGGGCGAGCTGACCGTGGGGGAGCCCGACGACGTCAAGGAGCTGACCGACGGCGCGAGGCTGGCGCTGGCGGGTCTGGAGTTCTCCGTCGCACACGCGCCAGGCCATACGAAGGGGTCGGTGACGTTCCAGATGCCCGAGACGACGGACATCCCCTCGGTGTTCTTCTCGGGCGATCTGCTCTTCGCCGGCTCCATCGGACGCACCGACCTGCCCGGCGGTGACATGGCCGAGATGCTCGACTCGCTGGCCCGCGTGTGCCTGCCGCTCGACGACTCGACCGTGGTGCTGTCCGGCCACGGCCCCCAGACGACCATCGGCCAGGAGCGCGCCACCAACCCGTACTTGCGGCAGGTGGCCGCCGGCCCGGGAGCAGACGTCGACGCTCCCCGACGAGGAATGTGACGAGACTTTCCGTGAGCACCTTCAAGGCCCCCAAGGGCACGTACGACCTGATCCCGCCGGACAGCGCGAAGTTCCTGGCGGTCCGCGAGGCCATCGCCGCCCCGTTGCGCAACTCCGGCTACGGCTACGTCGAGACCCCCGGTTTCGAGAACGTCGAGCTCTTCGCGCGCGGTGTCGGCGAGTCCACCGACATCGTGACCAAGGAGATGTACGCCTTCGAGACCAAGGGCGGCGACAAGCTGGCCCTGCGCCCCGAGGGCACGGCGTCCGTGCTCCGCGCGGCGCTTGAGGCCAACCTGCACAAGTCGGGCAACCTCCCGGTCAAGCTCTGGTACTCCGGCTCCTACTACCGCTACGAGCGCCCGCAGAAGGGCCGTTACCGGCACTTCTCGCAGGTCGGTGCCGAGGCGATCGGGGCGGAGGACCCGGCCCTTGACGCCGAGCTGATCATCCTGGCCGACCAGGCGTACCGCTCGCTGGGGCTGAGCGACTTCCGCATCCTGCTCAACAGCCTGGGCGACAAGGAGTGCCGCCCGGTGTACCGCGCCGCGCTCCAGGACTTCCTCCGCGGCCTGGACCTGGACGAGGACACCCTCCGCCGCTCCGAGATCAACCCGCTGCGGGTTCTGGACGACAAGCGGGAATCGGTCCAGAAGCAGCTGGGCGATGCGCCCCTCCTCCGCGACTACCTCTGCGACGCCTGCAAGACCTACCACGAGGAGGTCCGCGAGCTGATCACGGCGGCGGGAGTCTCGTTCGAGGACGACCCGAAGCTGGTCCGCGGCCTCGACTACTACACCCGTACGACCTTCGAGTTCGTCCACGACGGCCTGGGCTCCCAGTCCGCGGTGGGTGGCGGCGGCCGCTACGACGGTCTGTCGGAGATGATCGGCGGCCCGGCACTCCCGTCCGTCGGCTGGGCCCTCGGCGTCGACCGCACGGTCCTGGCGCTGGAGGCGGAGGGCGTCGAGCTCGAACTCCCCTCCACGACCAGCGTGTTCGCGGTCCCGCTCGGCGAGGAGGCGCGCCGCGTCCTCTTCGCCAAGGTCACCGAGCTCCGCAAGGTCGGCATCGCCGCGGACTTCTCCTACGGCGCCAAGGGCCTCAAAGGTGCCATGAAGAACGCCAACCGCAGCGGCGCCCGCTACACGATCGTCGCCGGCGAACGCGACCTCGCCGAGGGTGTCGTACAGCTCAAGGACATGGATTCCGGCGAGCAGTCGGCGATCGGTGTGAACGAGATCGTGGCGGAGCTGGAGGCACGGCTCGGCTAGCACAGGGAAGGGCGCTGGCGACCCGGCGCCCTTCTCACTGGTCGAGCAGCCCGAACCGCATGGCGCTGGTGACTGCCGCTGTCCGGTCGTCGACCCCCAGCTTGCCGAAGGCGCGCAGGAGATGGGTCTTCACCGTGGACTCGCCGATGAACAGCCGACGGCCGATCTCGGCGTTCGTGCAGCCTTCCGCCACCAGTCGCAGTACCGCCGTCTCGCGCTCCGACAGCCGGGGCCGCTCCGGTTTCGTCCGTAGTCGGTCCACCAGTCGGGCCGCCACCGACGGTGCCAGTACGGTCTCGCCGCGGGCGGCCGACCGTACCGCCTCGGCCAGTTCACCGCGGGGCATGTCCTTGAGCAGGTAGCCCGCCGCCCCGGCCTCGACGGCCCGCAGGATGTCCCGGTCCGTCTCGTACGTCGTCAGGACGATCACCCGGCACGACAGGCCCGCCTCGCTCATCCGCACGATCGAGTCGACGCCCCCACCGCCCGGCATCCGCAGGTCCATCAGCACGATGTCGGGCCGGAGTTCGGCAGCCAGCGCCTCCGCCTGCGGGCCGCTCGCCGCGTCGGCGATCACTTCGAGGTCCGGTTCCGCGCTGAGCATCGCCCGCAGACCTTCGCGTACGACGGGATGGTCGTCGGCGAGGACGATACGGATCACGATGAGCTCCTCACGGGCGATAGGGGCGACACGGGTGACAGGGGTGAGGCGGCTGACGCGGGTGACACCGGCAGGCTGACCGTCACCGTCGTACCGTCTCCCGGCCTGCTCTCCACCCGTGCCGTCCCGCCCACCTCCCCGGCCCTGGCACGCAGCCCCGCCAGACCGTATCCCTCGCAGGGTGCCCCGGTGTCGAATCCGCAGCCGTCGTCCCGCACCGACATGGTGAGCGTGTCCTCGGCGTACGTCAGCGCGATACCGACCGTCGCTGAACTCCCCGCGTGCTTGCGGGCGTTGGCCAGCGCCTCCTGGCAGGAGCGCAGGGCGACGACCTCGGGGCCGGCGGGGAGGGGGCGCACCGGACCGGTCACGTCGAGCGTCGCCTCGTGCCGCGCGGCGAGGCGGCGCAACGCGTCCGGCAGAGAGGCGCCGTCGAGGTCGGCGGGCCTGGCACCGGCGACCAGCGCGCGGGCCTCGGCGAGGTTCTGCCGGGCCGTCTCGTCCATCAGGGCGAGGTGGCGGCGGGCCTGCGGGAGGTCGTCGTCCAGTTCCGCCTCCACCGCCTGAATCAGCATCAGCAGGCTGGTGAAGCCCTGCGCGAGCGTGTCGTGGATCTCGCGGGCCATGCGTTCGCGTTCGGTGAGGGCGCCATGGGCTGCGGACAGACGGGAGACCTCGTGGCGGCTGGCGTCCAACTCGGCGATCAGGTCGGCCCGCTCCAGGCTCTGCTCGATGATCCGGATGATCCACCCGCCGACCGCCAGCGAGAAGACGAGGGTGACCACGGAGAACAGGGCGTTCGAGAACAGGTCTCCGCCGCTGGGCCGCCACAGCAGTGCCCAGCCCGCGACCGGCACCAGGTTGATCACGGTGACGGCCACCAGCGACCACCGCATGTGCAGGGTCATGAAGCACTGCGGGATCAGCGCGAACGCCATCAGCCGCGTCTCGCCCACCAGGACCGCCGAGGGCAGGAACATGGCGATCGCCCCGGCGAGATAGCGCACCGCCGGCCCCTGCTCCGGCGGGTCCGCCTGGAGCAGCGGGCGGCCCACCAGCACGTACCAGGGCACCAGCGGGACGAGCAGGGCCGCCGCGACCGCACGGACCAGGAGTCCCGGGTGGGGCGCGGCGAGCACGAAGGCGAGGGTGGCCGCCCAGGCGACCGCGAAGTACACGTCCCAGAGCCGGATCGTCCGGTCCCAGGCGTGTTCCGCGCGGGCCGCGCCCGGGCCGGTCATCCGTCGCGCCGGTTCTTCCAGCGGAAGGTCAGCAGACACAGCACCAATCCTCCGACGCACCACGCCACCAGCACCAGCGCGGTCCGCCCGAACTCCCAGCTCCCCGCCTGCTCCAGCACGCGCGCCGAGTCCGGCAGGAACACGCCCCGCAGCCCCTGGCACAGCCACTTCAGCGGGAACAGGGCACCGATGTTCAGCATCCAGTCCGGAATGGTGTCGATGGAGATGTAGACCCCGGAGATGAACTGCAGGACCAGGAAGGGGAGTACGACCACGGAGCTCGCGCTCTTCGCCGACTTGGGCACCGAGCTGATCGCGATGCCGAGCAGCGAACACCCGGTCAGCCCGAGCACGAAGATCCACGCGAAGTCGAACCAGCGGGTGCCGTCCGACGGCAGATCGACGCCGTAGAAGGCGGTGCCCACGAACAGGAGGATCGCCGTCTCCACGACACCGGTGAACAGAACCAGCCAGATCTTGCCCAGGAAGTACGCGGCCGGCGGCATCGGTGTGCCGCGCAGCCGGCGCAGCACCTTCTCGTCCCGTTCGACGGCGATCGAGATGCCCAGCGACTGGAAGCTGGTCGACATGATGCCCGAGGCCATCATCGCGGGGACGTACAGCTGGGAGGCGGTGACGCCCGAGCCGCGGACGTCGTCGTGGAAGATCGACGCGAAGAGGAAGAGAAAGACGACCGGGAAGGAGAAGGTGAAGACGACCTGGTCGCGCTGGCGGAAGAACTGCTTGATCTCCAGCGCGCCCCGCTGGAGGCCAAGGCCCCAGGCGCCGGGGAGCCGATCCGCGCGCGTCTCGCTCCCGGTCCGTACGGCGGTGGTGGTCATCGCGCGTCCTCCTGTCCGGTCAGCCGGAGGTAGACGTCCTCCAGGGTGGGGCGGGTCACCAGCAGTCCCGGGATCTCGCCGTCGAAGCGGTGCATGAGCTCGGCGACCGTCCGGGTGGGCGTTTCCGTGCGCTCCGCGCGCGTGCCACCGTCCGGCTCGGTCCACGCGACGGTGGCCTCCGTGCCGTACCGCTCCCGCAGCGCGGACGGCTCTCCCTCGGCGACGACCTGGCCCTTTGCGATGACCGCGAGCCGGTCGGCGAGCGCCTCCGCCTCCTCCAGATAGTGCGTGGTCAGCAGGATCGTCGTGCCCTCCTCGGCGAGCAGCCGGATCAGATCCCAGAACTGGCGCCTGGCCGCCGGGTCGAAGCCGGTCGTCGGCTCGTCCAGGAGCAGCAGCTCGGGTCCGCCGATCACCCCCAGGGCGACGTCGAGGCGGCGCCGCTGACCGCCGGACAGAGCCTTGATGCGGCTACCGGCCTTCGCGTCCAGGCCCACCAGGCCGATGACCTCCTCGGAGTCGCGCGGCCTCGGGTAGTAGCGCGCGAAGTGCCGTACGGTCTCCCGGACCGTCAACTCGGCGGGGGCCGATTCGTCCTGCCAGACGATTCCGACACGTGACCTCCACGCACGTGTGCCGTGCGCCGGATCCGCCCCGAGCACCGACACCTCGCCCGCGTCCCGCGAGCGGTTGCCCTGGAGGATCTCCACCGTGGTGCTCTTGCCCGCGCCATTGGGTCCGAGCAGGCCGAACACCTCACCGCGCCGGATGCCCAGGTCGATGCCGTCCACCGCGGTCACGTCCCCGTACTGCTTGCGCAGCCCCCGTACGTCCACCGCGAGTTCGTTCGCGTGTGCTGTCATGCCGTCGAGCATCGTCCGGAACCGAACGCTCGGGGACGACCATGCGTACTTCCTTATGTCCACCGAACGGTGGACAGGGCCCCTGGTGCGGCAGAATGGGCCATGCCCGAAGAAGGTCCAACTCTCCAGCAGACGGAATCGGCGTGATGAGCAAGACGACAGTCAAAGACGTCTCCACCGAGCCCGAGCCGAGCAGCGCGGCCGCCGAGACGCGCACGGTGGGCGGCAGTCGTGCCTTCGCCCTGTTGCTGATCATCACCGGTGCGGCCGGTCTGCTCGCCGCGTGGGTCATCACGATCGACAAGTTCAAGCTTCTCGAGGCCAAGGTCGAGGGCAAGACCTTCACCCCCGGCTGCAGCCTCAACCCGGTCGTCTCCTGCGGCAGCGTCATGGAGTCCAAGCAGGCCGCCGCCTTCGGCTTCCCGAACCCGATGCTGGGCCTGGTCGCCTACGGCATCGTCATCTGCGTCGGCATGAGCCTGCTGGCCCGCGCCCGTTTCCCGCGCTGGTACTGGCTGACCTTCAACTTCGGCACGCTCTTCGGCGTGGGCTTCTGCACCTGGCTGCAGTTCCAGTCCCTGTACCGGATCAACGCGCTGTGCCTGTGGTGCTCGCTGGCCTGGGTCGCGACGATCACGATGTTCTGGTACGTGACGTCCTTCAACATCCGCAACGACTTCCTGCCGACCCCGCGCTGGCTGAAGAGCTTCTTCGGCGAGTTCACCTGGGTGGTACCGGTCCTGCACATCGGCATCATCGGCATGCTGATCCTCACGCGCTGGTGGGACTTCTGGACCAGCTGACACCGCCGGCCCCGTTGTCAGTGCGGTCATTTAGGGTTTCAGCGTGGAGCCCGACCTTTTCACCGCAGCCGCAGAAGAACGCCAGGAGAAGGACCCCGCGGGGAGTCCCCTGGCGGTCCGGATGCGCCCGCGCACCCTCGACGAGGTGGTGGGCCAGCAGCACCTGCTGAAGCCCGGCTCGCCCCTGCGCCGACTGGTCGGCGAGGGCGCCGGCGGACCCGCCGGTCCGTCCTCGGTGATCCTCTGGGGCCCACCCGGCACCGGCAAGACGACGCTGGCCTATGTCGTCTCCAAGGCCACCAACAAGCGCTTCGTCGAGCTCTCGGCCATCACCGCGGGCGTCAAGGAGGTTCGCGCGGTCATCGACGGCGCCCGCCGCGCCACCGGGGGATACGGCAAGGAGACCGTCCTCTTCCTGGACGAGATCCACCGCTTCAGCAAGGCACAGCAGGACTCCCTGCTCCCCGCGGTCGAGAACCGCTGGGTGACTCTGATCGCGGCGACCACCGAGAACCCGTACTTCTCGGTGATCTCCCCGCTCCTGTCCCGTTCCCTCCTCCTCACCCTCGAACCCCTCACCGACGACGACGTCCGCGGACTGCTCCGACGCGCCCTCAGCGACGAGCGCGGCCTCAAGGACGCCGTCACCCTCCCCGAGGACACCGAGGACCACTTCCTGCGCATCGCCGGCGGCGACGCGCGTCGTGCGCTGACCGCGCTGGAGGCAGCCGCCGGGGCCGCCCTCGACAAGGGCGAGACGGAGATCTCCCTCACCACCCTGGAGGAGGTCGTCGACCGGGCGGCGGTGAAGTACGACCGCGACGGCGACCAGCACTACGACGTCGCCAGTGCCCTGATCAAGTCCATCAGGGGCTCGGACGTCGACGCCGCCCTGCACTACCTGGCCCGCATGATCGAGGCCGGCGAGGACCCCCGCTTCATCGCCCGCCGCCTGATGATCTCCGCGAGCGAGGACATCGGCCTGGCCGACCCGAACGCGCTGCCGATCGCCGTGGCCGCAGCCCAGGCCGTCGCCATGATCGGCTTCCCCGAGGCCGCCCTCACCCTCAGCCACGCCACCATCGCCCTCGCGCTGGCTCCCAAGTCGAACGCCGCGACGATGGCGATCGGCGCCGCCCGGGAGGACGTACGCAGCGGACTGGCGGGCCCGGTGCCGCCGCACCTGCGGGACGGCCACTACAAGGGCGCCGCCAAGCTCGGCCACGCGCAGGGATACGTGTATCCGCACGACCTGGCCGAGGGCATCGCCGAGCAGCAGTACGCGCCGGACGCCCTCAAGGACCGCGAGTACTACACGCCGACCAGACACGGCGCCGAGGCGCGGTACGCGGACGCCGTGGAGTGGACCAGGAAGCGCCTCGGTCGGAAGCGGTCCTGAGCACCCTGTAGAATCCCTCGGAGCGCCGAGTCCCGCGCAGTCAGAGCGGGACACCCGGCCGGAACCCCCAGCGGGTTCCAGGAGCGTCGCGCACCGTTCGAATGGTGTCGCGGGCAGCCCACCACCATCCGTCGTACGACGGGACAGGTCGGTGGGCCACTCGCGTGCTGCACGTATGTGCCCAGACCAGGGGAGCGGCTGCCCACCAGGTCCAGGCGGACCCGGAGGGTTTCCCCGGCTGCGGATGCGACCTCCCTCAACCCTGACAAGCCGAATATCAGAAGGAAGAAAGAGACAGTGGCGAACCAGTCCCGCCCCAAGGTCAAGAAGTCGCGTGCCCTCGGCATCGCGCTGACCCCGAAGGCCGTCAAGTACTTCGAGGCCCGCCCCTACCCGCCGGGTGAGCACGGCCGTGGCCGCAAGCAGAACTCGGACTACAAGGTCCGTCTGCTGGAGAAGCAGCGTCTGCGCGCGCAGTACGACGTGTCCGAGCGTCAGCTCGTCCGCGCCTACGAGCGTGCCTCCAAGGTCCAGGGCAAGACCGGTGAGGCCCTGATCATCGAGCTCGAGCGCCGTCTCGACGCCCTGGTCCTGCGTTCGGGCATCGCCCGCACCATCTACCAGGCCCGTCAGATGGTCGTGCACGGCCACATCGAGGTCAACGGCCAGAAGGTCGACAAGCCGTCGTTCCGCGTCCGTCCCGACGACGTCGTGATGGTCCGCGAGCGCAGCCGTGAGAAGACCCTCTTCGCGATCGCCCGCGAGGGCGGCTTCGCCCCCGACGGTGAGACCCCCCGCTACCTGCAGGTGAACCTCAGGGCCCTGGCGTTCCGCCTGGACCGCGAGCCGAACCGCAAGGAAGTTCCGGTCATCTGCGACGAGCAGCTCGTCGTCGAGTACTACGCCCGCTGATCTTCTTCAGCAGGCGGTAGCACCACCTCAGCCCGCCGTCTCCCCGCCCTTCCGGGTGCGGGAGGCGGCGGGCTCGTGCATCTCCGCGCGGGCCGTCGTGTGCCGCACCGGCCCGCGCGGCGAGGGCACGGCGTCCAGCGGCCGCTCGAGCGCCCGCGACACCGCCACCTCCCGCACCAGGCGCGCCCCTTCCTCCACGCACTCCGCGTACCGCGCGTCGCCGAGCCGCTCCCGGGCCATCGCCTCGCACAGCTCGTGCGGGTCGTTGTAGTAGGCCGAGCCGAACAGCTGCAGCCCCACGGACGGCCACATCCGGCCCGCCGCGCCCTGCAGCACCGCGGCCTCCGCCGCATCGCCCTCCACCGCCGTGACCAGGGCCAGCAGCTCGACCGAGAGCACCGAGCCGAGCAGGTCGTGGAAGGCGTGGGCGCCGGTGAGACAGTCGGTCAGCAGGGCACGCGCGCGTGCGGGATCGCCCTCGGCCCAGGCCGCGTACGCCAGGACGTACAGCGCGTAGGAACGCGTCCACCGCTCGCCGTGGTCCTCACAGACCCGGCGCACGTCCTCGCACATCCGCACCGCGCCCGGCAGATCACCCTGGAAGGCGCGCGTCATCGCCAGCTCGACCTGGCCCATCAGCACATTGCTGTTGAGCTCGCCGATCTCGTGGTAGCGGTCCAGTGCCGAGCGCAGCAGCGTTTCCGCACGCGCCATGTCGTCCGTGACCAGGGCCAGACAGCCGGTGCGATGCTCCGCGTAGGCCACGGCTGTCGGATCGCCGCAGCGCTCCGCCTCCTCCCGGCACTCCTGGAGCGCCGCCAGCGCCGGCATCGTGTCGCCCTGCAGGATCGCCACATAACCCAGCACCCACAGCGCCTTCAACCGCGACTGGTCGTGCCCCGAGTCCAGCTGCACCACCTGCTCCAGCCAGTGCCGCCCCTCCGACAGCCGCCCGCAACCCGCCCAGTAGAACCACAGCGAGCCCGCGAGGTACTGACCCAGATGCGCCTCCTCCGGCTCGGTCAGACAGTGATCGAGGGCGCACCGCAGATTCGGCAGCTCCGCCTCCACCCGCGCGGCCACCTCGTCCTGACGCGGCGAGAACCAGTCCAGCTCGCACCAGGTCGCCAGCCCCAGATACCAGTCCCGGTGCCGCCGCCGCAGCCGCGCCGCGTCTCCGGTCGCCTCCAGCCAGTCGGCGCCGTACGCCCGTACGGTGTCCAGCATCCGATAGCGCACACCCGCCGGCGTCTCCTCGCGCGCGACCACGGACTGCGCGAGCAACTCGGTCAGCACATCCAGGACGTCATCGGCCGCCAGCCCCCGCCCGCTGCACACGTACTCGACGGCCTCCAGATCGAACTGCCCGGCGAACACCGACAGTCGTGACCACAGCAACCGCTCCTGCCCAGTGCACAGTTCATGGCTCCAGCCGATCGCCAGACGCAGGGTCTGATGGCGCGGCAACGCGTCCCGCCCACCCCCGGTCAGCACCCGGAACCGGTCGTCGAGCCGCTCCAGCAACTGCCCCGGCGACAGCGCCCGCAGCCGCCCCGCGGCCAGCTCGATCGCGAGCGGAATCCCGTCGAGGCGCCGGCAGAGCTCCCGTACATCCTGGTCGTCCGAGGCAGGCATCCCGTGCGGCGCGGCCCGCTCGGCGAACAGCTCCACCGCCTCGTCCGCACCGAGCGGCGCCAGCGGGAACACCCGCTCGCCCGCCACGGCCAGCGGCCTCCGCCCCACCGCGAGCACCCTCAGGCCGGGCACCTCGCGCAGCAACTCGCCCACCAGCTCGGCACACGCGTCCACCAGATGCTCGAACCCGTCCAGCACCAGCAGGAGTTGACGCTCGGCGAGATGAGCGAGCAGCGTCTCGCGAGGAAGCCGGGTCGTGTGATCCGTGAGCCCCAGAGCCTCTACGACGGCGTAGTCGACGAACTCCGCGTCGCGCACCGGCGACAGCTCCACCCGCCACACACCGTCGTACGGAGCGCGGCGCGCGGCCGCCCGGGCCGCCAGCCGCGACTTGCCGACCCCGCCCGCGCCGGTCACCGTCACCAGACGCGCGGCGTCGAGCGCCCGCGCCAGCCCGGCGAGTTCGGCCGAGCGCCCGACGAACGCGTTGAGTTCGAGGGGCAGATTGCCGTCGACCGAGCCGTCGTCGCGCTGCTGATCCCGCATGGAATACGGAGCGTACTGAATCGTATTCACTCCGTACAATCGCCGGGAGCGAATCGGCGGCGGGCGGACCGTAATCCGGTGCGGAGCCCCACCCCCGGCGCGATAGGCTCGGCTACGACTTTTTCGATGTTCAGGCATGTTCCAGGGAGCGGGTGCGCGTGGTGTCCGGTGGAGAGGTGGCCGGGATCCTGGTGGCCGTCTTCTGGGCGATCCTGGTCTCCTTCCTCGCGGTGGCCCTCGCGAGGCTGGCCCAGACGCTCAGGGCGACCACCAAGCTGGTGGCGGACGTGACCGACCAGGCCGTCCCGCTGCTGGCCGACGCCTCCTCCGCGGTGCGCTCCGCGCAGACCCAGATCGACCGGGTCGACGCGATCGCGACCGACGTCCAGGAGGTCACGTCGAACGCCTCGGCCCTGTCCACCACCGTCGCCTCCACCTTCGGCGGCCCCCTGGTCAAGGTCGCGGCCTTCGGCTACGGAGTCCGCCGGGCCCTCGGCGCCCGCCGGGAGGACGTGCCCGCCAAGGAGTCCCGGCGTACCGTGATCGTGGGCCGGACGGTCCCGGCCGCGCGGCGGGGCAAGCGGAAGAAGGACTGAGACCTAGCGATGTTCCGCCGTACGTTCTGGTTCACCACGGGCGTCGCCGCCGGTGTGTGGGCCACCACCAAGGTCAACCGCAAGCTGAGGCAGCTGACCCCCGAGAGCCTCGCCGCGTCCGCGGCCAACAAGGCGCTCGAGGCCGGTCACCGCATCAAGGACCGCGCGGTCGGCTTCGCGCTGGACGTCCGGGACAACATGGCCCAGCGGGAGGAGGAGCTGGGGGAGGCCCTGGGCATCACTGCGGCTCCCGAACTCCCCGCACCCCGGCGGTACGCCGCCATCGAGAACCGCAACAACCCGAAGTACGTCGAGGGCTCGACGTACCAGACGTACTCGTACAACCGGAATGAGGACCACTGATGGAGTCGGCCGAGATTCGCCGCCGCTGGCTGAGCTTCTTCGAGGAGCGCGGGCACACCGTCGTCCCTTCGGCGTCGCTCATCGCGGACGACCCGACTCTGCTCCTGGTCCCCGCCGGCATGGTGCCCTTCAAGCCCTACTTCCTGGGTGAGGTCAAGCCGCCCTTCGACCGCGCCACCAGCGTGCAGAAGTGCGTGCGTACGCCCGACATCGAAGAGGTCGGCAAGACCACCCGCCACGGCACCTTCTTCCAGATGTGCGGCAACTTCTCCTTCGGCGACTACTTCAAGGAAGGCGCCATCAAGTACGCCTGGGAGCTGCTCACCAGCCCCCAGGACAAGGGCGGTTACGGCCTGGAGCCGGAGAAGCTCTGGATCACCGTCTACAAGGACGACGACGAGGCCGAGCGCATCTGGCACGAGGTCGTCGGTGTGCCGAAGGAGCGCATCCAGCGCCTCGGCATGAAGGACAACTACTGGTCCATGGGCGTCCCCGGCCCCTGCGGCCCCTGTTCCGAGATCAACTACGACCGAGGCCCCGACTTCGGCGTCGAGGGCGGTCCCGCCGTCAACGACGAGCGGTACGTGGAGATCTGGAACCTCGTCTTCATGCAGTACGAGCGCGGCGAGGGCATCGGCAAGGACAACTTCGAGATCCTCGGCGAGCTCCCCAGCAAGAACATCGACACGGGCCTGGGCCTGGAGCGACTCGCCATGATTCTGCAGGGCGTGCAGAACATGTACGAGATCGACACCTCCATGGCCGTCATCAGGAAGGCCACCGAGCTGACCGGTGTCGCCTACGGCGACGCCCACGCCTCGGACGTCTCCCTGCGCGTGGTCACCGACCACATGCGTACGTCGGTGATGCTCATCGGCGACGGCGTGACCCCCGGCAACGAGGGCCGCGGCTACGTCCTGCGCCGCATCATGCGCCGCGCCATCCGCAACATGCGCCTGCTGGGCGCCACCGGCCCGGTCGTGCTCGACCTGATCGACACCGTGATCGGCATGATGGGCCAGCAGTACCCCGAGCTGGTCACCGACCGCGAGCGCATCGAGAAGGTCGCCGTCGCCGAGGAGAACGCCTTCCTCAAGACGCTGAAGGCCGGCACCAACATCCTCGACACCGCGGTCACCGAGACCAAGCAGTCCGGTGGCACGATTCTCGCCGGCGACAAGGCGTTCCTGCTCCACGACACCTGGGGCTTCCCGATCGACCTCACCCTGGAGATGGCCGCCGAGCAGGGCCTCTCGGTGGACGAGGACGGCTTCCGCCGTCTGATGAAGGAGCAGCGGGAGCGCGCCAAGGCCGACGCCCAGGCGAAGAAGACCGGCCACGCCGGCGCGGGTGCCTACCGGGAGATCGCCGACAAGGTCGGCGAGACCGACTTCATCGGCTACGGCGACACCGAGGGCGAGTCCACGATCGTCGGCATCCTCGTCGACGGCACCTCCTCCCCGGCCGCGACCGAGGGCGACGAGGTCGAGATCGTCCTCGACCGCACCCCGTTCTACGCCGAGGGCGGCGGCCAGATCGGTGACACCGGCAAGATCAAGGTCGACTCCGGCGCGGTCATCGAGATCCGCGACTGCCAGAAGCCGGTCCCGGGCGTCTACGTCCACAAGGGTGTCGTCCAGGTCGGCGAGGTCACGGTCGGCGCCAAGGCGCACGCCTCCATCGACGCCCGTCGCCGCACGGCCATCGCCCGCGCCCACTCGGCCACGCACCTCACCCACCAGGCGCTGCGTGACGCGCTCGGCCCGACGGCCGCCCAGGCCGGTTCCGAGAACCAGCCCGGCCGCTTCCGCTTCGACTTCGGTTCCCCGTCCGCCGTTCCCACGGCCGTGATGACCGACGTCGAGCAGAAGATCAACGAAGTCCTCGCCCGCGACCTGGACGTCCGCGCCGACATCATGGGCATCGACGAGGCCAAGAAGCAGGGCGCCATCGCCGAGTTCGGCGAGAAGTACGGCGAGCGGGTCCGCGTGGTGACCATCGGCGACTTCTCCAAGGAGCTGTGCGGCGGCACGCACGTGCACAACACCTCGCAGCTCGGTCTGGTGAAGCTGCTCGGCGAGTCCTCGATCGGTTCGGGTGTCCGCCGTATCGAAGCCCTTGTCGGCGTCGACGCCTACAACTTCCTCGCCCGTGAGCACACGGTCGTCGCCCAGCTCCAGGAGCTGATCAAGGGCCGCCCGGAGGAGCTCCCGGAGAAGGTCTCCGCCATGCTCGGCAAGCTGAAGGACGCCGAGAAGGAGATCGAGAAGTTCCGCGCCGAGAAGGTGCTGCAGGCCGCCGCCGGCCTCGTCGAGTCCGCCAAGGACGTGCACGGCGTGGCCGTCGTCACCGGCCAGGTCCCGGACGGCACCACCCCCGACGACCTGCGCAAGCTGGTCCTCGACGTGCGCGGCCGCATCCAGGGCGGGCGTGCTGCCGTAGTGGCTCTCTTCACGGTCAACAACGGCAAGCCCCTCACGGTCATCGCCACCAACGAGCCCGCCCGCGAGCGCGGTCTCAAGG
The DNA here is from genome assembly GCF_053596855.1 of Streptomyces sp. NPDC001617. Classification (NCBI taxonomy): domain Bacteria; kingdom Bacillati; phylum Actinomycetota; class Actinomycetes; order Kitasatosporales; family Streptomycetaceae; genus Streptomyces; species Streptomyces sp. NPDC001617. The sequence goes on along the minus strand of NZ_JBSFHA010000030.1, from coordinate 50,790 downwards.
CCGGTGACCTGGTCCGCACGGCCGCCAAGACCCTCGGCGGCGGCGGTGGCGGCAAGCCGGACGTCGCCCAGGGCGGCGGTCAGAGCCCGGCCGCGATCGGCGAGGCCGTGGACGCGGTCGAGCGGCTCGTGGCGGAAACGGCCAAGTGAGCATCGAGCGGGAATCGAGTGAGGGCGGCCCGGTGATGCGCCGGGGCCGCCGGCTCGCGATCGATGTCGGGGACGCCCGGATCGGAGTCGCCTCCTGTGACCCCGACGGGATCCTCGCCACCCCGGTGGAGACGGTCCCCGGCCGGGACATCCCGGCAGCTCACCGCCGACTTCGCCAACTGGTCGAGGAGTACGAACCGATCGAGGTCGTCTGCGGGCTCCCGCGCTCCCTCAAGGGGGGCGAGGGCCCGGCCGCGGTAAAGGTTCGCAAGTTCGCCCAGGAGCTCGCGAAGGGCATTGCCCCGGTCCCCGTCCGCCTCGTCGACGAGCGGATGACGACGGTGACGGCCAGTCAAGGACTGCGCGCCTCAGGGGTGAAGTCCAAGAAAGGCCGCTCGGTCATCGACCAGGCAGCCGCTGTGATCATCCTGCAGCAGGCCCTGGAATCCGAACGAGTGTCAGGTAAAGCACCCGGCGAGGGCGTCGAAGTGGTCATCTGATCGCGATACGGTAACGTTCCGCGCGATGTCGGCGTTCGAACAGTCGCCGCACAGAATGAGGCGGAACGATGACAGGCCCGCAAAGGCCGCGTGATCACCGCCTCGCGGCTCTAGGGGTTTGATGACTGAGTATGGCCGGGGCCAAGGCTCCGAACCGTGGCATCCGGAGGACCCGTACTACGGGGACGACGGATGGGGTGGACAGCAGGCCCAGGTGGGCCAGCAGTCCCCCTACGGCGGCCAGCCACAGCACTTTCCAGAGCAGCCGCAGCAGCAGCACTACAGAGGCTGGGGCGATGACGGCCAACAGGCCGGACACGGTCAGGCGCAGCAGTACCAGCAGCAGTATCCGCAGTACGACCAGCAGCAGTACGACCAGCAGCAGTACTACGCCGGACAGGACCAGCAGTCGTACGACCAGAGCCAGGGCGGCTGGGGCGCGGGCACGCACACGCATGTGCAGTACACGGACCCGCAGGACCCGTATGCCCAGCAGGCGGCCGCGGCCTCGTACGGCGAGCAGCCCGACTACTACGGCACCCCGGACGCCTACCCGCCGCCGGAGCCGCCCAGCCGTCGGCAGACTGAGCCCGAGCCGCCGCAGACGGACTGGGACCCCGGCCCTGACCAGGGCGAACACGCCTTCTTCGCCGGTGGTGACGACGACGAAGAGGACGAGGACGAGGACTCACGCGCCGGCCGCAAGGCCCGCGGCGGCAAGAAGCCGAAGAAGAAGAGCCGCAACGGCTGCGCCTGCCTCGTCCTGGTGCTGGTCTTCGGCGGAGGTCTCGCCGGGGTCGGCTATTTCGGCTGGCAGTACTACCAGGATCGTTTCGGCCCGGCACCGGACTACGCGGGCGACGGCGACGGCACAGAGGTCACGGTCGTCATCCCGAAGGGCGCCGGCGGCTATGTGATCGGGCAGAAGCTGAAGGAAGCCGGGGTCGTCGAGAGCGTCGACGCCTTCGTCTCCGCGCAGCAGTCGAACCCCGACGGCAAGAAGATCCAGGACGGCGTCTACACGCTGCAGAAGCACATGTCGGCCGCGAGCGCGGTCGAACTGATGCTCAGCAACAAGAGCCGCAGCAACCTGGTCCTCGCCGAGGGCCTGCGCAACGCGCAGATCTACAAGCTGATCGACACCCGCCTCGGTGTGGCCGACGGCACGACGGCGAAGATCGCCAAGCAGGACTACAAGAAGCTCGGCCTTCCTTCCTGGGCGCTGAACCACCCCAACGTCAAGGACCCGCTGGAAGGGTTCCTCTACCCGTCCAGCTACGCGGCCGCCAAGGGCCAGAAGCCCGAGGCGGTCCTGAAGGACATGGTCACCCGGGCCAGCGACAAGTACGCGGCACTCGGCCTGGTGAAGAAGGCGAAGAGCCTGGGCCTCGACGGCCCCTGGCAGCTGCTCACCGTGGCGAGCCTGGCCCAGGCGGAGGGCACCAGCCACGACGACTTCCGCAAGATGGCCGAGGTCGTCTACAACCGCCTCAAGCCCGGCAACCCGGAGACCTACGGCTCGCTCGAGTTCGACTCCACGTACAACTACATCAAGAACCAGACCAAGATCGACCTGAGCATCGCCGAGCTGCGGAAGTACAACAACCCGTACAACACGTACTACGTGAAGGGCCTGCCCCCCGGCCCGATCGACAACCCCGGTGAGCTGGCGCTCAAGGGCGCGCTCGACCCGACGCACGACGGCTGGTACTACTTCATCTCGTTGGACGGGAAGACCAGCAAGTTCACGAAGACCCTCGCCGAGCACAACAGACTGGTCGAGGAATTCAACGCGTCGAGGAACAAGAACTGATGTCAGCACCCCGACGGGCGGCCGTGCTCGGCTCGCCCATCGCCCACTCCCTGTCGCCGCAGCTGCACAACGCGGGCTACCGGACGCTCGGCCTGGACGACTGGTCGTACGACAGGTTCGAGATCGACGAGGCCGCCCTGCCCGGGTTCCTCGAGCGGCTCGGCCCCGAGTGGGCGGGGTTGTCCCTGACCATGCCGTTGAAGCGGGCGGTGATCCCGTTGCTCGACGAGATCACCGACACGGCCGCCTCGGTCGAGGCCGTCAACACCGTGGTCTTCCGGCCCGACGGGCGCAAGGTCGGCGACAACACCGACATCCCCGGCCTGGTCGCCGCCCTGCACGAGCGCGGCGTGGAGAAGACCGAGTCGGCGGCGATCCTGGGCGCCGGCGCCACCGCCTCCTCCGCCCTGGCCGCGCTGGCCCGCGTCTGCACCGGTGAGGTCACCGTGTACGTGCGCAGCGAGCGGCGCGCCGACGAGATGCGCCAGTGGGGCGAACGGCTCGGGGTCCAGGTCCGCCCGGCGGACTGGACGGATGCGGTACGGGCCTTCGACGCACCCCTCGTCATCTCGACGACGCCCGCCGGAGGCACCGACGAGCTCGCCGCGCAGGTCCCGACCCAGGTCGGCACCCTCTTCGACGTGCTCTACGAGCCGTGGCCCACGGCGCTCGCCGCGGCCTGGCAGGACCGGGGCGGCCCGGTACTGGGCGGCCTCGACCTGCTGGTGCACCAGGCGGTGTTCCAGTTCCACCAGTTCACGGGGGACCCGCGGTCGCCGCTGGCGGCCATGCGTGAGGCGGCTGAGCGGGGCTGACCTCCACGGGGTGCTGCCGTGCCCCGCCCTGTCCGTCTGCCGGACTCGGATCGGAGTCGCCCCCCGGACGTGGGAGGATCGGGGTGGCGGGCCAGGGCCGCGCACCTGGTCGCGCCGTCGCCGTACGCGAGGACGCGCGTACGCAGGGCAGTACGAGGGCGCGAGCACTGAGGAGCACCGTTGAGCAGGTTGCGCTGGCTGACCGCGGGGGAGTCCCACGGTCCCGCACTCGTGGCGACGCTGGAGGGCCTTCCCGCCGGCGTGCCGATCACCACGGAGATGGTGGCGGACCACCTGGCCCGGCGCCGGCTCGGCTATGGACGCGGTGCGCGCATGAAGTTCGAGCGCGACGAGGTCACCTTTCTGGGCGGCGTCCGGCACGGTCTGACCCTCGGCTCCCCGGTCGCGATCATGGTGGGCAACACCGAGTGGCCCAAGTGGGAGCAGGTCATGGCGGCCGACCCGGTCGACCCGGAGATCCTGGCCGGGCTGGCGCGCAACGCGCCGCTGACCCGGCCCCGCCCCGGCCACGCCGACCTGGCGGGCATGCAGAAGTACGGCTTCGACGAGGCCCGGCCGATCCTTGAGCGGGCCTCCGCCCGGGAGACCGCGGCCCGCGTCGCGCTCGGCGCGGTCGCACGGTCGTACGTGAAGGAGACGGCCGGCATCGAGATCGTCAGCCACGTCGTGGAGCTGTGCTCGGTGAAGGCCCCGGCCGGTGTGTACCCGACCCCGGCCGACGTGGAGAAGCTGGACGCCGACCCGCTGCGCTGCCTGGACGCGGACGCGTCGAAGGCGATGGTCGCCGAGGTCGACCAGGCCCACAAGGACGGCGACACGCTCGGCGGCGTGGTCGAGATCCTCGCCTACGGCGTCCCGGTCGGCCTGGGTTCGCACGTGCACTGGGACCGCAAGCTGGACGCCCGCCTGGCCGGTGCGCTCATGGGCATCCAGGCGATCAAGGGCGTGGAGCTCGGCGACGGCTTCGAGCTCGCTCGCGTGCCCGGCTCCAAGGCGCACGACGAGATCGTGAACACCCCCGAGGGCATCCGCCGTGTCTCCGGCCGCTCCGGCGGCACCGAGGGCGGCCTGACCACGGGCGAGCTGCTCCGCGTCCGTGCCGCGATGAAGCCGATCGCGACCGTCCCGCGGGCCCTGCAGACGGTCGACGTGACCACCGGCGAGGCCACCCAGGCCCACCACCAGCGCTCCGACGTGTCGGCGGTCCCAGCGGCCGGCATCGTCGCCGAGGCCATGGTCGCCCTGGTCCTCGCGGACGCGGTCGCGGAGAAGTTCGGCGGCGACTCGGTCACCGAGACCCGCCGCAACGTCCGGTCCTACCTCGACAACCTGGCCATCCGATGACCGCTCCCCAGGTGGTGCTGGTCGGTCCGATGGGCGTGGGCAAGTCGACCGTCGGCCAGCTGCTGGCCGAGCGGCTCGGCGTCGGCTACCGGGACACGGACGACGACATCGTGGCGGCCGAGGGCCGCACGATCGCCGAGATCTTCGTCGACGAGGGCGAGCCGGTCTTCCGGGCGATCGAGAAGCGGGCCGTGAAGCGGGCGCTGGCCGAGCACGAGGGCGTCCTGGCGCTGGGCGGCGGCTCGATCCTGGACGCGGACACGCGCGCGCTGCTGGCCGGGCAGCGGGTCGTCTACCTCTCGATGGACGTCGAGGAGGCGGTCAAGCGCACCGGCCTGAACCAGGCGCGCCCCCTCCTCGCGGTCAACCCGCGCAAGCAGTGGCGCGAGCTGATGGAGGCCCGCCGCTCGCTGTACGAGGAGGTCGCCACCGCGGTCGTGGCCACCGACAGCCGTACGCCCGAAGAGGTTGCCCAAGTCGCCCTGGACGCTTTGGAGTTGAAAGAAGCATGAGCGAGGCAGTCACCCGGATCCAGGTCGGCGGGAGCGCGGGCAGTGACCCGTACGAGGTCCTGGTGGGCCGTCAACTCCTGGGCGAGCTGGGCGGGTTGATCGGGGAGAGGGCCAAGCGGGTCGCCGTGATCCACCCCGAGGCGCTCGCCGAGACCGGGGAGGCGCTGCGTGCCGACCTCGCCGGGCAGGGTTACGAGGCCGTCGCCATCCAGGTGCCGAACGCGGAGGAGGCCAAGACCGCCGAGGTCGCCGCCTACTGCTGGAAGGCGCTGGGCCAGTCCGGTTTCACCCGCACCGACGTCATCGTCGGCGTCGGCGGCGGCTCGACCACCGACCTGGCCGGCTTCGTGGCCGCGACCTGGCTGCGCGGCGTGCGCTGGATCGCGATCCCCACCACCGTCCTCGCGATGGTGGACGCGGCCGTCGGCGGCAAGACCGGCATCAACACCGCCGAGGGCAAGAACCTGGTGGGCGCCTTCTTCCCGCCCGCCGGCGTGCTGTGCGACCTGGCCGCGCTGGACTCCCTCCCGGTCAACGACTACGTCTCCGGACTCGCCGAGATCATCAAGGCGGGCTTCATCGCGGACCCGGTGATCCTGGAGCTCATCGAGTCCGATCCCGAGGCCGCGCGCACCCCGGCGGGCCCGCACACCGCGGAGCTCATCGAGCGCTCGATCCGGGTCAAGGCCGAGGTCGTCTCCTCGGACCTCAAGGAGGCCGGTCTCCGCGAGATCCTCAACTACGGCCACACGCTCGGCCACGCCATCGAGAAGAACGAGCGCTACAAGTGGCGGCACGGCGCCGCGGTCGCCGTCGGCATGCACTTCGCCGCCGAACTCGGCCGTCTCGCGGGCAGGTTGGACGACGCGACGGCCGACCGCCACCGCACGGTCCTCGAATCCGTGGGCCTGCCCCTCCACTACCGCTACGACCAGTGGCCCAAGCTGCTGGAGACGATGAAGGTCGACAAGAAGTCCCGCGGCGACCTCCTGCGCTTCATCGTCCTCGACGGCCTGGCCAAGCCCACCGTCCTGGAGGGCCCCGACCCGGCCGTGCTGCTCGCCGCGTACGGCGAAGTGGGCGAGTAAGTCCACCGGAGCGCCGTCCGCCCCATTTGCCTTACGGGCATGGGCACTTCGACCCGCCCCCGGCCGTTCAACAAACGGCGGCCGGGGAAGGTACCGTTCGGTAAGGAGCGGGGTCGTACCCTGCTGCCAGCGTCATTTGGCCTGTACGAGACGGAGTGGCACCGGATGCAGCACGCAGTGGGTTCTCCGCTGCCGCCGCCCCACCAGCCGGGGCAGGGACCGGCCGCCGGCTGGTCGCCGGCCGCACACCACCCGGGTCACCCGGGCCCACACCAGGGCTCGGCCCCGGTGCCCCCGCCGCCCCCGGCGCCGGGCTTCACACCCCCGGTCCCACCCGCACCGCACCACGCCCCGCCGCCACCGGCCCCGGACACCACGGGCCATGTCCCGCTCCCGGCCGGCGCCCCGGTCGCCATGCCCAGCACGGCCCCCACCACCACGGCACCGGATCCCACCACCACGACCCTGGCCGTGCTCCTCATCGGCCCCGCGGGAGCCGGCAAGACGAGCGTCGCCAAGTACTGGGCGGACCACCGCCGGGTCCCGACGGCCCACATCAGCCTCGACGACGTCCGCGAATGGGTCCGCTCCGGCTTCGCCGACCCGCAGTCCGGGTGGAACGACCACTCCGAGGCCCAGTACCGCCTGGCCCGCCGCACCTGCGGCTTCGCCGCCCGCAACTTCCTCGCCAACGGCATCTCCTGCATCCTCGACGACGCGGTCTTCCCCGACCGCCCCGTCGTGGGCCTGGGCGGCTGGAAACGCCACGTGGGCCCCGGCCTCCTCCCCGTGGTCCTCCTCCCAGGCCTCGAAATAGTCCTGGAACGCAACGCGGAACGCAGCGGCAACCGCCGCCTCACCGACGAGGAGGTGGCCCGCATCCACGGCCGCATGGCGGGCTGGTACGGCTCGGGTCTGCCCATCATCGACAACTCCCAGCTGGACGTCCCCCAGACGGCCCGAGTCCTGGACGACGTCCTGGCAAGATCAATCGCAAGCCCACCGAACTGGTAGACACCGGCGAGCTGCACGCCTTGAAGGGGCGCGGGGCTGCGTCGATATGCGGCTCCGCCGCGCCGGGCGCGACAAGCCCCCACGCGCCCGCACCCGGCACAGAACCCCACCACCCACCCCGTCCCCCGAACGGCACCCCCAGAACCGGCACAAATCCCCCAACGCTCCTACGCTCGTCTCATGTCAGAGATGTACGCGACCCGCCGAACCCGGCTCAGGGAACGCTGCCACGCGGCCGGCCACGCGGCAGCGATCGTCTCCCGCCCCGCCAACGTCCGTTACCTCACCGGCACGGCCCCTCAAGGCGCCGTCCTCCTCCTCGGCAGAACAGAAGACCTGCTCCTCTGCCCGGGCCCCCTGGAAGACCGCCCCGCGGAAGGCCGCCCGGACGAGACCGTGCGCATCCAGTACCTGCCGGCGAACCACGGCGACCCCGCGGTCGCCGCAGCCGACCTGGCCGATGCGCAGCACGCCGACTCCGTCGCCGTGGAAGAACACCACCTCACCGTCGCCCGCCACCGAGAGATCCGCTCGGTCGCCCCCCGCCTCCGTCTCGCGGATCTCGGCGGCGCGGTGGAGCAACAGCGGATCGTCAAGGACGAGGAGGAGATCTCCTGCCTCCGCATCGGCGCCGAAATCGCCGACCAGGCACTGGGCGAACTCCTGGAGTCCATCCTGGTGGGCCGCACCGAACGCCACCTCGCCCTCGAACTGGAACGCCGCCTGGTCGACCACGGCGCCGACGGCCCCGCCTTCGCCACCTCCGTGGCCACCGGCCCCAACGCCGGCCGCCGGGCCCACCGCCCCACCGACCGCCGCGTCGAGGAGGGCGACTTCCTCTCCGTCTGTCTCGGCGCGACGTACCGTGGCTACCGCTGCGAGATCGGCCGTACCTTCGTCATCGGCACCTCGCCCGCGGACTGGCAGATCGAGCTCTACGACCTCGTCTTCGCCGCCCAGCGCGCCGGACGGGAGTCGCTCGCACCCGGCGCGGCCTACCGCGACGTCGACCGGGCCGCACGTCAGGTGCTGGACTCCGCGGGGTACGGCGAGGGACTGTCGCCCCTCACCGGACACGGTGTAGGGCTCGAAATCGACGAGGACCCGCAGCTGGCCCCTTCGGCCATGGGTAAACTGGACGCTTGCGTGCCGGTCACCGTCGAACCGGGGGTCCACCTCCCGGGCCGGGGCGGCGTCCGGATCGATGACACGCTCGTCGTCCGCCCCGAGGCGGACGGCGGACCCGAGCTACTCACCATCACGACCAAGGAGCTGCTCGCGCTGTAGCGACCCCAGGGAAGTTCAGGCACGCCCCCACGCCGCCCGGCACGCACTCTCGCCGCACCGGCCGAAGGCCCAAGTAGCTCCGCTACGAGGACCTTCCCCCGGCACACCGAGAGCACGCACCGAACGACGCGGGAACGCACCCGCACTTCCCCGGCGCCGCTCGGTGCGTGCGCCGGGGTCGTCCACGTCAGTCCAGGAGATTCCGCAACCGTGGCTTCCACGAACGACCTCAAGAACGGCCTGGTGCTCAAGCTCGAAGGCGGCCAGCTCTGGTCCGTCGTCGAGTTCCAGCACGTCAAGCCCGGCAAGGGCCCCGCCTTCGTGCGCACCAAGCTCAAGAACGTGCTCTCCGGCAAGGTCGTCGACAAGACGTTCAACGCCGGCGTCAAGGTCGAGACGGCCACTGTCGACAAGCGCGACATGCAGTTCTCGTACATGGACGGCGAGTACTTCGTCTTCATGGACATGGAGACCTACGACCAGCTCATGGTCGACCGCAAGGCCGTCGGCGACGCCGCCAACTTCCTCATCGAGGGCTTCACGGCCACCGTCGCGCAGCACGAGGGCGAGGTGCTCTTCGTCGAGCTCCCGGCCGCCGTCGAGCTCGTCGTCCAGGAGACCGAGCCGGGCCTGCAGGGCGACCGTTCCACCGGCGGCACCAAGCCCGCCACCCTGGAGACCGGTCACCAGATCCAGGTCCCGCTCTTCATCACCACCGGTGAGAAGATCAAGGTCGACACCCGCACGAGCGACTACCTCGGCCGGGTGAACAGCTAACCGTGGCTGCCCGCAACACGGCCCGCAAGCGCGCCTTCCAGATCCTCTTCGAGGGCGACCAGCGCGGCGCCGATGTCCTGACAGTCCTCGCGGACTGGATCCGGCTCTCCCGGGAAGACACCCGCCAGCCGCCGGTGAGCGAGTACACGATGCAGCTGGTCGAGGGCTACGCCAAGCAGGTCAGGCGCATCGACGAGCTGATCGCGCAGTACTCCGTCGGCTGGACGCTCGACCGCATGCCGGTCGTCGACCGCAACATCCTGCGGCTCGGCGCCTACGAGCTGATCTGGGTCGACGAGGTCCCGGACGCCGTCGTGCTGGACGAGATGGTGCAGCTGGCGAAGGAGTTCTCCACGGACGAGTCGCCCGCGTTCGTCAACGGTCTGCTCGGCCGGCTCAAGGAGCTCAAGCCATCGCTGCGCCGGGACGAGGCGTAACGGGCGACAGGTACGGCACTGCCAGGGGGCCCGCAGCGTGACTGCTGCGGGCCCCCTGGCGTCCGGTACCGGCGAGGCACCCGAAGGCCGCAGAAAGCCGCCGGGGTGGCCGGAACCGTGAAGTTCCGGCCACCCCGGCGGCACGTTTCTGCTGTGGTGCCGTGCGGCTCAGCTCTCCTCGTGAGCCACCGCGCGGCGCGCGTCCGCGTCCAGCACGCCCCAGTTGATCAGCTGCTCGGTGAGGACCGAGGGGGACTGGTCGTAGATGACGGCGAGTGTGCGCAGGTCGTCCTGGCGGATCGAGAGCACCTTGCCGTTGTAGTCACCGCGCTGCGACTGGATCGTCGCCGCGTACCGCTGGAGCGGTCCCGCCTTCTCGGCCGGCACGGTGGCCAGCCGCTCGAGGTCCAGAACCAGCTTCGGCGGGGGCTCGGCGGCACCGCCCGGGGTGGTGCCCGGCAGCAGTTCCTGGACGGGAACGCCATAGAAATCCGCCAGTTCGGCGAGACGCTGTACGGTCACGGCGCGGTCACCGCGCTCGTACGAACCGACCACGACCGCCTTCCAGCGTCCCTGGCTCTTCTCCTCGACACCGTGGAGGGAAAGGCCCTGCTGGGTGCGGATGGCCCGGAGCTTGGCCCCGAGCTGTTTGGCGTATTCGCTGGACATATAGCTCCCCGGACACTGTGTCTACGCGGCTGCAGTGGTTCCGCGGCCGCGCGTCTGGTAACTCACTGTGAGGTTACGCAGCGTGATTCTTCTGCGTCAAGCCGAATGGTCCACACCGACTCTTCCGTGCGAGCCGTGGCTGATTACGCCAGGGGGGTGATCAGGCGTGTCGTGCGGGCCTGCTACCGTGGATGGCGCAAATCCGACGTCCTTTAAGGTCCGTCCCGTGAGGCGGAGAAGGAGGTCCGTTTCCTATGGACAAGCAGGACACGTCCGGAATTCCGGCGTCCGATGCCCGGCCCGTGCTCGAAGGGCCCGACATCGCGCGGGTGTTGACCCGTATCGCCCACGAGATCGTCGAGCGCGCCAAGGGCGCCGACGACGTGGTGCTCCTCGGCATTCCGACCCGGGGCGTCTTCCTCGCCCAGCGGCTCGCCGCCAAGCTCGAGGAGATCACCGACCGCAAGATCCCGGTCGGTTCGCTCGACATCACCATGTACCGCGACGATCTGCGCATGCACCCGCCGCGTGCGCTGGCCCGCACCGAGATCCCCGGTGACGGCATCGACGGCAAGCTCGTCGTCCTCGTCGACGACGTGCTCTTCTCCGGCCGCACCATCCGAGCCGCCCTCGACGCCCTGAACGACATCGGGCGCCCGCGCGCGGTCCAGCTCGCGGTCCTCGTCGACCGCGGCCACCGCGAACTGCCCATCCGCGCCGACTATGTCGGCAAGAACCTCCCCACGTCGCTGCGGGAGACGGTCAAGGTCCTGCTCGCCGAGGAGGACGGTCGGGACACCGTGCTGCTCGGTGTGAAGCAGACCTAGCAGCAGCCGCGGGGCCCGCATCGCCTCTGCGTGCCCTCGCCTGCCCGGAATCTCCTGAAACCTGAACTGTCCTACGGAGCCTGACAGATGCAGCGTCATCTCATCTCGGCCGCCGACCTCACCCGCGACGACGCCGTCCTGATCCTCGACACCGCCGAGGAGATGGCCCGGGTCGCCGACCGGCCGATCAAGAAACTGCCGACCCTGCGGGGCCGCACGATCGTCAACCTCTTCTTCGAGGACTCCACGCGCACGCGTATCTCCTTCGAAGCCGCCGAGAAGCGCCTCTCCGCGGACGTCATCAACTTCACCGCCAAGGGGTCGAGCGTCTCCAAGGGCGAGTCCCTGAAGGACACCGCGCAGACCCTGGAGGCCATGGGCGTCGACGCCGTGGTCATCCGGCACGGCGCCTCCGGAGCCCCGTACCGGCTCGCCACCTCGGGCTGGATCGACGCCGCCGTGATCAACGCCGGCGACGGCACCCACCAACACCCCACCCAGGCCCTGCTGGACGCGTTCACCATGCGCCGCCGCCTGGTCGGCAGGGACGCCGGCCTCGGCCAGGACCTGGCCGGCAAGCACATCACGATCGTCGGCGACGTCCTGCACAGCCGGGTCGCCCGCTCGAACGTCGATCTGCTGCACACCCTGGGCGCCGAGGTCACGCTGGTCGCGCCGCCCACCCTGGTGCCGGTCGGCGTCGAGACGTGGCCCTGCGAGGTGTCGTACGACCTCGACAGCACCCTTCCGAAGTCCGACGCGGTGATGATGCTGCGTGTCCAGCGCGAGCGCATGAACGCCGCGTTCTTCCCGACCGAGCGCGAGTACTCGCGGCGCTACGGCCTCGACGGCGACCGTATGGCGCGGATGCCGGAGCACGCCATCGTGATGCACCCCGGCCCGATGGTCCGCGGCATGGAGATCACCGCCGAGGTGGCCGACTCCGAGCGCTGCACCGTCGTCGAGCAGGTCGCAAACGGAGTCTCCATCCGGATGGCCGTTCTGTACCTCCTGCTCGGTGGCAACGAGCCCGCCGTCACCCACGCCCGCACCATCGAGGAGAAGTAAGAGCCATGAGCAAGATCCTTATCCGTGGTGCGAAGGTGCTCGGCGGCGAGCCGCAGGACGTGCTGATCGACGGCTCGGTCATCGAGTCCGTCGGTACCGGGCTGTCCGACGAGGGCGCCGAGGTCGTCGAGGCCGCCGGCAAGCTGTTGCTCCCGGGTCTCGTCGACCTGCACACCCACCTGCGCGAGCCCGGCCGCGAGGACTCCGAGACGGTGCTGACCGGCACGCGCGCGGCGGCCGCCGGCGGCTACACGGCCGTCTTCGCCATGGCCAACACCTTCCCGGTCGCCGACACCGCCGGCGTCGTCGAGCAGGTCTACCGGCTCGGCCAGGAGCACGGCTACTGCGATGTACAGCCCATCGGCGCCGTCACCGTCGGTCTCGAGGGCAAGAAGCTCGCCGAGCTGGGCGCCATGCACGAGTCGGCCGCCGGCGTCACCGTCTTCTCCGACGACGGCAAGTGCGTCGACGACGCCGTGATCATGCGGCGGGCGCTGGAGTACGTGAAGGCCTTCGGCGGCGTCGTCGCGCAGCACGCCCAGGAGCCGCGGCTGACCGAGGGCGCCCAGATGAACGAGGGTGTCGTCTCCGCCGAGCTGGGGCTCGGAGGCTGGCCCGCGGTGGCCGAAGAATCGATCATCGCCCGGGATGTCCTGCTCGCCGAGCATGTGGGGTCCCGGGTGCACATCTGCCATCTCTCGACCGCCGGCTCGGTGGAGATCGTCCGCTGGGCCAAGTCCCGCGGCATCGACGTCACGGCCGAGGTGACCCCGCACCATCTGCTCCTCACCGACGAGCTGGTCCGGTCGTACAACCCGGTCTACAAGGTCAACCCGCCGCTGCGCACCGAGCGCGACGTGCTCGCCCTGCGCGAGGCGCTCGCCGACGGCACGATCGACATCGTCGCCACCGACCACGCCCCGCACCCGCACGAGGACAAGGACTGCGAGTGGGCCGCGGCCGCCATGGGGATGGTGGGCCTGGAGACCGCGTTGTCGGTGGTGCAGGAGACCATGGTGGACACCGGGCTCCTCACCTGGGCCGGGGTCGCCGAGCGCATGTCCTTCAAGCCCGCCGAGATCGGGCGGGCGAAGGGGCACGGGCGTCCCGTCTCGGCTGGTGAGCCCGCCAACCTCACGCTCGTCGACACGGCATACCGTGGGTCCGTGGACCCCGCGGGCTTCGCCTCGCGCAGCCGGAACACCCCGTACGAGGGGCGTGAGCTGCCGGGCCGTGTGACGCACACGTGGCTCCGGGGCAAGGCCACGCTCGTCGACGGGAAGCTCACGTGACATCACTCATCCTGCTGGCCGCCGAGAAGAAATCGGCTGAGGTCACCGACTGGGCCGCGCGGATCGGCTGGCTCGTCGGGCTCGCCCTCTTCATCGCGCTCGTCTACTGGCTGATGCGCGAGGGCTGGAAGTGGCGCGGCACGCTCCAGGGCGACCTGCCGGAGCTGCCCAGCGCGCCGGACGAGACCGGCCCGGTGAAACTGAGCATGAGCGGCCGCTACCACGGCTCCACGACCGCCGGTCAGTGGCTCGACCGCATCGTGGCGCACGGCCTCGGCACCCGCAGCCGGGTCGAGCTCACGCTGACGGACGCCGGACTGGACGTAGTACGCCCCGGGGCCACCGACTTCTTCATCCCGGCGGAGGCGCTGCGCGAGGCCCTGCTCGGGAAGGGGATCGCGGGCAAGGTCCTCACCGAGGGCGGACTGCTCGTGGTGACCTGGGCGCACGGCGAGCGGCTGATCGACTCCGGCTTCCGCTCCGACCACGCGGCCGAGCACACCGAGTGGGTCGAGGCACTGAACCTGATGATCAACAAGATGGAAGGCGCACGATGACAACCTCCACCAGGGGAGCCGCAAAGGTTCCCGCCGTACTCGTCCTGGAGGACGGCCGGATCTTCCGCGGCCGTGCCTACGGGGCCGTGGGGGTGACCTTCGGCGAGGCGGTCTTCTCGACCGGCATGACCGGCTACCAGGAGACCCTGACCGACCCCTCCTACCACCGCCAGGTCGTCGTGATGACCGCCCCGCACGTCGGCAACACCGGCGTCAACGACGAGGACCCGGAGAGCAGGCAGATCTGGGTCGCGGGTTATGTCGTGCGCGACCCCGCGCGCGTGCCGTCCAACTGGCGCGCCAAGCGCTCCCTGGACGACGAGCTGCGCCACCAGGGCGTCGTCGGCATCTCCGGCATCGACACGCGCGCGTTGACGCGCCATCTGCGCGAGCGCGGCGCCATGCGCGTCGGCATCTTCTCCGGCAACGCGCTGCCCGACGAGGGCACCATGCTCGCCGAGGTCCGCCAGGCGCCCGAGATGAAGGGCGCCGATCTCTCCGCCGAGGTCGCCACCAAGGAGGCGTACGTCGTCCCGGCGATCGGTGAGAAGAAGTTCACCGTCGCCGCCATCGACCTGGGCATCAAGGGCATGACCCCGCACCGCATGGCCGAGCGCGGCATCGAGGTGCACGTGCTCCCGGCCACGGCGACCGCCGAGGACGTCTACGCCGTCAACCCCGACGGTGTGTTCTTCTCCAACGGCCCGGGCGACCCGGCCACCGCCGACCACCCGGTCTCCGTCATGCAGACGGTCCTGGAGCGCGGCACCCCGCTCTTCGGCATCTGCTTCGGCAACCAGATCCTGGGCCGCGCGCTGGGCTTCGGCACCTACAAGCTCAAGTACGGTCACCGCGGCATCAACCAGCCGGTGCAGGACCGTACGACCGGCAAGGTCGAGGTCACCGCCCACAACCACGGCTTCGCCGTCGACGCCCCGACCGACAGGGTCTCCGAGACCCCCTACGGCCGCGCCGAGGTCTCCCACGTCTGCCTCAACGACAACGTGGTGGAGGGCCTCCAGCTCCTCGACCGCCCGGCCTTCAGCGTCCAGTACCACCCCGAAGCGGCAGCGGGCCCGCACGACGCCGCCTACCTGTTCGACCGGTTCACATCGTTGATGAGCACAGTCCTGATGGAGGGCCAGCGTGCCTAAGCGCACCGATATCCAGTCCGTCCTGGTCATCGGCTCCGGCCCGATCGTCATCGGACAGGCCGCCGAGTTCGACTACTCCGGCACCCAGGCGTGCCGCATCCTGCGCGCCGAGGGCCTGCGGGTCATCCTGGTCAACTCCAACCCGGCGACGATCATGACCGACCCGGAGATCGCCGACGCCACCTACGTCGAGCCGATCACCCCGGAGTTCGTCGAGAAGATCATCGCCAAGGAGCGCCCGGACACGCTTCTGCCCACCCTGGGCGGCCAGACGGCCCTGAACACGGCCATCTCGCTGCACGAGGCGGGGACGCTCGAGAAGTACGGCGTCGAGCTGATCGGCGCCAACGTCGAGGCGATCAACAAGGGCGAGGACCGCGACCTCTTCAAGGACGTCGTCGAGGCCGTCCGCCAGAAGATCGGCCACGGCGAGTCCGCCCGCTCGGTCATCTGCCACTCCATGGAGGACGTCCTCGCGGGCGTCGAGACGCTCGGCGGCTACCCGGTCGTCGTCCGCCCGTCGTTCACCATGGGCGGTGCCGGCTCCGGCTTCGCGCACGACGAGGAGGAGCTGCGCCGCATCGCCGGCCAGGGCCTCACGCTCTCGCCGACCACCGAGGTGCTCCTGGAGGAGTCCATCCTCGGCTGGAAGGAGTACGAGCTGGAGCTGATGCGCGACAAGCACGACAACGTCGTGGTCGTCTGCTCCATCGAGAACTTCGACCCCATGGGCGTGCACACCGGCGACTCGATCACCGTGGCGCCCGCGATGACGCTGACCGACCGTGAGTACCAGATCCTGCGCGACATCGGCATCGCCGTCATCCGCGAGGTCGGCGTCGACACCGGCGGCTGCAACATCCAGTTCGCGGTGAACCCCGAGGACGGTCGAGTGATCGTCATCGAGATGAACCCGCGCGTGTCGCGCTCCTCCGCGCTCGCCTCCAAGGCGACCGGCTTCCCGATCGCCAAGATCGCTGCCAAGCTGGCCGTCGGCTACACCCTCGACGAGATCCCGAACGACATCACGCAGGAGACCCCGGCCTCCTTCGAGCCGACGCTCGACTACGTGGTCGTCAAGGCCCCGCGCTTCGCCTTCGAGAAGTTCCCGCAGGCCGACTCCACGCTGACCACCACCATGAAGTCGGTCGGCGAGGCCATGGCCATCGGCCGCAACTTCACCGAGGCCTTCCAGAAGGCGCTGCGCTCGCTGGAGAAGAAGGGCAGCCAGTTCACGTTCGTCGGCGAGCCCGGCGACAAGGATCTGCTCCTCGAAGAGGCCGTGCGCCCGACCGACGGCCGTATCAACACCGTCATGCAGGCGATCCGCGCCGGAGCAACCCAGGAGGAGGTCTTCGAGTACACGAAGATCGACCCCTGGTTCGTCGACCAGCTCTTCCTGATCAAGGAGATCGCCGACGAGCTCGCCGAGGCTCCGGAGCTGACGAAGGACCTGATCGCCGAGGCCAAGCGGCACGGCTTCTCCGACCAGCAGATCGGCGAGATCCGCGGGCTGCGCGAAGATGTCGTGCGCGAGGTGCGGCACGCGCTGGGCGTGCGCCCGGTCTACAAGACGGTCGACACCTGCGCCGCCGAGTTCGCGGCCAGGACGCCGTACTTCTACTCCTCGTACGACGAGGAGACCGAGGTCGCGCCGCGTGAGAAGCCGGCCGTCATCATCCTGGGCTCCGGCCCGAACCGCATCGGCCAGGGCATCGAGTTCGACTACTCCTGCGTGCACGCGTCCTTCGCGCTGAGCGACGCCGGGTACGAGACGGTGATGGTCAACTGCAACCCGGAGACCGTCTCCACGGACTACGACACCTCCGACCGCCTGTACTTCGAGCCGCTGACGCTGGAAGACGTGCTGGAGATCGTCCACGCGGAGCAGCAGGCGGGCCCCGTGGCGGGCGTGATCGTCCAGCTGGGCGGCCAGACCCCGCTGGGCCTCTCGCAGGCGCTCAAGGACAACGGTGTGCTGATCGTGGGCACCTCGCCGGAGGCCATCCACGCGGCCGAGGACCGGGGCGCCTTCGGGCGGGTGCTCGCCGAGGCGGGCCTCCCGGCCCCCAAGCACGGCACCGCCACCACCTTCGCCGAGGCCAAGGCCATCGCCGACGAGATCGGCTACCCGGTCCTGGTGCGGCCGTCGTACGTCCTCGGCGGGCGCGGTATGGAGATCGTCTACGACGAGACCCGGCTGTCGTCCTACATCGCCGAGTCGACCGAGATCAGCCCCTCGCGGCCGGTGCTCGTCGACCGCTTCCTGGACGACGCGATCGAGATCGACGTCGACGCGCTCTATGACGGCGAGGAGCTCTACCTCGGCGGCGTCATGGAGCACATCGAGGAGGCCGGCATCCACTCCGGCGACTCGGCGTGCGCGCTGCCGCCGATCACGCTGGGCGGCTTCGACATCAAGCGCCTGCGGGCCTCCACGGAGGCCATCGCGCGTGGCGTCGGCGTCCGGGGCCTGATCAACATCCAGTTCGCGATGGCCGGCGACATCCTGTACGTCCTGGAGGCCAACCCGCGCGCGTCCCGTACGGTCCCCTTCACCTCGAAGGCGACCGCGGTGCCGCTGGCGAAGGCCGCCGCCCGCATCTCGCTCGGCGCGACCATCGCCGAACTGCGCGCGGAGGGTCTGCTTCCGGCGAACGGCGACGGCGGCGAGCTCCCGCTTGACGCGCCGATCTCCGTCAAGGAGGCCGTCATGCCGTGGTCGCGCTTCCGCGACATCCAGGGGCGCGGCGTCGACACGGTCCTCGGCCCGGAGATGCGCTCCACCGGCGAGGTCATGGGCATCGACTCCGTCTTCGGCACGGCGTACGCCAAGTCGCAGGCGGGCGCCTACGGTCCGCTGCCGACCAAGGGCCGCGCGTTCATCTCGGTCGCCAACCGGGACAAGCGCTCGATGATCTTCCCGGCGCGCGAGCTGGTGGCGCACGGCTTCGAGCTGCTCGCCACCTCCGGCACCGCCGAGGTCCTCAAGCGCAACGGCATCAACGCCACCATCGTGCGCAAGCAGTCCGAGGGCACCGGCCCGAACGGCGAGAAGACCATCGTCCAGCTCATCCACGACGGCGAGGTCGACCTCATCGTCAACACCCCGTACGGCACCGGCGGCCGCCTCGACGGCTACGAGATCCGTACGGCGGCCGTGGCGCGGTCGGTCCCGTGCCTGACGACGGTCCAGGCGCTCGCCGCGGCCGTCCAGGGCATCGACGCCCTCAACCACGGTGACGTGGGCGTCCGTTCGCTCCAGGAACACGCGGAACACCTGACCGCGGCCCGCGACTAGCAGCCCTGAGGGGGACACCGGAAACGGTGTCCCCCTCTTGGTGAGGACACCATGTACAAGATCTTCTTCAACCTCGTCTTCAAGCGCATGGACCCCGAGAACGCCCACTACCTGGCCTTCCGCTGCATCCGCCTCGCCGCCCGTACCCCGGTGCTGCGCACCTTCGTCGCCGCCGCCCTCGCGCCCCGCCACAAGGAGCTGCGCACCGAGGCCTTCGGGCTGCGTATGCACGGCCCCTTCGGGCTCGCCGCCGGCTTCGACAAGAACGCGGTCGCCGTCGACGGCATGTCGATGCTGGGCTTCGACCACGTCGAGATCGGCACGGTGACGGGGGAGGCGCAGCCGGGCAACCCCAAGAAGCGGCTGTTCCGGCTGGTGAAGGACCGTGCGCTCATCAACCGCATGGGCTTCAACAACGAGGGCTCGCTGGCCGTGGCGGCCCGTCTGGCGTCCCGTGAGCCGGTCTTCAAGACGGTCGTGGGCGTCAACATCGGCAAGACCAAGGTCGTCCCGGAGGACGAGGCGGTCGGCGACTACGTGAAGTCGGCCGAGCGGCTGGCGCCGTACGCCGACTACCTGGTCGTGAACGTCTCGTCCCCGAACACGCCCGGGCTGCGCAACCTTCAGGCAACGGAGGCGCTGCGCCCGCTCCTGAGCGCCGTCCGCGAGGCCGCGGACCGTACGGTGGCCAACCGGCGTGTCCCGCTCCTGGTGAAGATCGCGCCGGACCTCGCCGACGAGGACGTCGACGCCGTCGCCGACCTGGCCGTCGAGCTCGGCCTGGACGGGATCATCGCCACGAACACCACCATCGCGCGCGAGGGTCTCGGTTTGAAATCCGAACCCTCCCTGGTCAAGGAGACCGGTGGGCTGTCCGGGGCGCCTCTGAAGGCGCGCTCCCTGGAGGTCCTGCGGCGCCTGTACGCGCGCGTGGGCGACCGCATCACCCTGGTGGGCGTGGGCGGCATCGCGAACGCCGAGGATGCCTGGGAGCGGATCCTGGCCGGTGCCACGCTCGTGCAGGGCTACAGCGCGTTCATCTACGAGGGGCCCTTCTGGGCCCGCGCCGTCCACAAGGGGCTCGCCGCCCGCCTGCGTACGAGCCCGTACGCCACTCTCGCCGACGCGGTCGGCGCCGACGTGAGGAAGAACGGATGACTGTCCTCGAACCCTTCGGCGCACGTCTGCGGCGGGCCATGGACGAGCGTGGCCCACTCTGCGTCGGGATCGACCCGCACGCGTCCCTGCTCACCGAGTGGGGCCTGAACGACGACGTGGCCGGATTGGAGCGGTTCTCCCGCACGGTCGTCGAGGCGGTGGCCGACCGGGTCGCCGTCCTGAAGCCGCAGAGCGCCTTCTTCGAACGCTTCGGCTCGCGCGGCATCGCCGTGCTCGAGAAGTCGGTCGAGGAGGCGCGGGCGGCCGGTGCGCTCGTCGTCATGGACGCCAAGCGCGGCGACATCGGCTCGACCATGGCCGGGTACGCCGAGGCCTTTCTGCACAAGGACTCCCCGCTGTTCTCGGACGCCCTGACCGTCTCGCCGTACCTCGGCTACGGGTCGCTCTCGCCGGCCATCGCGCTGGCCCGGGAGAGCGGCACGGGGCTGTTCGTGCTGGCCCTCACCTCCAACCCGGAGGGCGGCGAGGTCCAGCACGCGGTGCGGGCCGACGGACGCAACGTCGGAGCGACGATCCTCGGCCATCTGGCGGCCGAGAACGAGGGCGACGAGCCGCTGGGTTCCTTCGGGGCCGTCGTCGGCGCCACGCTGGGCGACCTGTCGTCGTACGACCTGAACATCAACGGTCCGCTGCTCGCCCCAGGGGTCGGCGCACAGGGGGCCACCCCGGCCGACCTTCCCGCCGTCTTCGGGGCCGCGGCGCGCAATGTCGTGCCGAACGTCAGCCGGGGAGTGCTGCGGCACGGGCCGGACATCGGGGGTCTGAGGGCCTCCGCCGACCGCTTCGCGGAGGAGATCCGGGTCGCTTTGGCAGGGGTGTGAGCTGTACCACGTATGAGATTTCCGAGACGACCGTGTGCGGCTTCCGCGACGGTCGTCTCGGGCGTTCCAGGAGGTCACGGGAGTCCTCCGACGACTGTTCGAAAGCCCACTTGAGTCTGAATACATTCTCAAATCCAGGGCATTATGTCCTAAATGTCCGGCCTGGCGGAGGCTGACCAGGACTTTTCCGCTGTTCTCGCTGACTCCGGCGGAGTTGGCCGCTAGTCTCCGACGCAGAGTGAACGGGCAAGCGTGTTGCTCGTGGCTCCCCAGGTGTGGGGCGACTAGGTTCCTCACCGGTCCGTATCCGACAGTTCGACATCCGAGGTGACGTAGGCGTGGCTCTTCCGCCCCTTACCCCTGAACAGCGCGCAGCCGCGCTCGAAAAGGCCGCCGCGGCTCGCCGGGAGCGGGCCGAGGTCAAGAATCGACTCAAGCACTCCGGCGCCTCCCTGCACGAGGTCATCAAGCAGGGCCAGGAGAACGACGTCATTGGCAAGATGAAGGTCTCCGCGCTGCTCGAGTCCCTGCCGGGCGTGGGCAAGGTCCGCGCCAAGCAGATCATGGAGCGACTCGGTATCTCCGAGAGCCGCCGTGTGCGTGGCCTCGGTTCCAACCAGATCGCTTCTCTGGAGCGTGAGTTCGGCAGCACCGGTTCCTGAGTCCGGTGACCTCCGGACCGGGAGTCCCGGGCACTCCGGGATTGCTGGAATAATCGCTGCATGAGTGAACGTCCGCGGCTGACCGTGCTCTCCGGCCCCTCCGGGGTCGGCAAGAGCACGGTCGTCGCCCATATGCGCAAGGAACACCCCGAGGTCTGGCTCTCGGTGTCGGCGACGACCCGAAAGCCCCGCCCCGGCGAGAGGCACGGAGTCCACTACTTCTTCGTCACCGACGAGGAGATGGACAAGCTGATCGCCAACGGTGAGCTGCTGGAGTGGGCCGAGTTCGCCGGCAACCGGTACGGCACGCCGCGTACGGCCGTGCTGGACCGGCTGGAGGCGGGCGAGCCGGTTCTCCTGGAGATCGACCTCCAGGGCGCCCGGCAGGTCCGCGAGTCCATGGCGGACGCTCAGCTGGTGTTCCTGGCTCCTCCCTCCTGGGAGGAGCTCGTGCGCAGGCTCACCGGGCGGGGCACCGAACCGCCCGAGGTGATCGAGCGCCGTCTGGACGCGGCGCGGATCGAGCTGGCGGCGGAGCCGGAGTTCGACGTGACCTTGGTCAACACCTCCGTCGAGGACGTGGCTCGCGAGCTGCTAGCCTTGATGGACGTAGTGTGATCACGATCTG
This sequence comes from Streptomyces sp. NPDC001617, assembly GCF_053596855.1. Classification (NCBI taxonomy): domain Bacteria; kingdom Bacillati; phylum Actinomycetota; class Actinomycetes; order Kitasatosporales; family Streptomycetaceae; genus Streptomyces; species Streptomyces sp. NPDC001617. The sequence goes on along the minus strand of NZ_JBSFHA010000030.1, from coordinate 28,875 downwards.
TGATCATGACGATCTTTTCCCATCCATCGGAAGGTAGAGCGTGTCCTCTTCCATCTCCGCGCCCGAGGGCATCATCAACCCGCCGATCGACGAGCTCCTCGAGGCCACCGACTCGAAGTACAGCCTCGTGATCTACGCGGCCAAGCGTGCCCGCCAGATCAACGCGTACTACTCGCAGCTCGGCGAGGGCCTCCTCGAGTATGTCGGTCCGCTCGTCGACACCCACGTGCACGAGAAGCCGCTCTCGATCGCCCTGCGCGAGATCAACGCGGGTCTGCTGACGTCCGAGGCCGTTGAGGGCCCCGCGCAGTAGTACTTTCAGATTGCAGTTGGCTTTTCCACAGGCCCGACAGCGCGACTGTCGGGCCTGTGGTGTGTGATGGAGTCGTGCGCCGGGAGCCGAGGCGTACGGGTATCGAGTGTGGGGAGACCCGGTGGACAAGCCGAAGGTCGTTCTGGGGGTCAGCGGTGGCATCGCCGCCTACAAGGCCTGTGAGCTGCTGCGCAGACTGACCGAGTCGGGACACGACGTCCGGGTGGTCCCCACCGCCTCCGCGCTGCACTTCGTCGGCGCCGCCACCTGGTCCGCCCTCTCCGGCAACCCGGTCTCCACCGAGGTCTGGGACGACGTCCACGAGGTCCCGCACGTCCGCATCGGGCAGCATGCGGACCTGGTGGTCGTCGCCCCCGCCACGGCGGACATCCTCGCCAAGGCCGCCCACGGCCTCGCCGACGACCTGCTCACCAACACCCTCCTCACCGCCCGCTGTCCGGTCGTCTTCGCGCCCGCCATGCACACGGAGATGTGGGAGCACCCGGCCACCCAGGAGAACGTGGCGACGCTACGGAGCCGCGGCGCCGTCGTGATCGAGCCCGCCGTCGGCCGCCTCACCGGCGTCGACACCGGCAAGGGCCGCCTGCCCGACCCCACGGAGATCTACGCCGTCTGCCGCCGAGTGCTCTCCCGGGGAGTCATCGAGCCCGATCTCAAGGGCCGGCACGTGGTCGTCAGCGCCGGCGGTACCCGCGAGCCCCTCGACCCGGTCCGCTTCCTCGGCAACCGCTCCTCCGGCAAACAGGGCTACGCCCTCGCCCGCACCGCCGCCGCGCGCGGCGCCCGGGTCACGCTGGTCGCCGCCAACACCGGACTGCCGGACCCGGCGGGCGTGGACGTCGTCCAGGTCGGCACCGCTGTACAGCTGCGCGAGGCGGTGCTCAAGGCGGCGGCGGACGCGGACGCCGTGGTGATGGCGGCGGCGGTGGCCGACTTCCGTCCGGCGACCTACGCCGCCGGAAAGATCAAGAAGAAGGACGACCAGGAACCGGAGCCGATCGTTCTCATACGGAATCCGGACATCCTCGCGGAGATCTCCGCCGAGCGCGCCCGCCCCGGACAGGTGATCGTCGGCTTCGCCGCCGAGACCGACGACGTCCTCGCCAACGGCCGCGTCAAACTGCAGCGCAAGGGCTGCGACCTGCTGGTGGTGAACGAGGTGGGGGAGCGCAAGACCTTCGGCTCCGAGGAGAACGAGGCCGTGGTGCTGGGCGCCGACGGCAGCGAGACTCCCGTGTCGCGAGGCCCCAAGGAGCATTTGGCCGAAACCGTCTGGGACCTGGTGGCGGAACGCCTCGGCTGAATGTTTGATTCGCTTCTCGGTCTCCTCAAACCTCTGCCACAGGGGTGTGGCGACCCTGGCCAAGTCCGCCGGGGATTGGGCAGAATGCCCGTGCCGCAGGTCACAGCCCTCCCGAGAGGCGAGACAGGAGGGCCGTCTGCGGAGTACGACCGATAAACTGTTCTCGGACGATGCCGGGCGCAGCCCCCGAGCCCGTCCGCCAATGATCAGCCAGCAGCCGCTGCAACCCCAGGGAGCGTTGTGTCCCGTCGTCTCTTCACCTCGGAGTCCGTGACCGAGGGTCACCCCGACAAGATCGCTGACCAGATCAGCGACACCATTCTCGACGCGCTTCTGCGCGAGGACCCGACCTCTCGGGTCGCCGTCGAGACGCTGATCACCACCGGCCTGGTCCATGTGGCCGGAGAGGTCACCACCAAGACCTACGCGGACATCGCGACGCTGGTCCGCAGCAAGATCCTGGAGATCGGTTACGACTCCTCGAAGAAGGGCTTCGACGGCGCGTCCTGCGGCGTCTCGGTGTCCATCGGCGCGCAGTCCCCGGACATCGCGCAGGGTGTCGACACGGCCTACGAGAACCGGGTCGAGGGCGACGAGGACGAGCTGGACCGTCAGGGCGCGGGTGACCAGGGCCTGATGTTCGGCTACGCGACCGACGAGACGCCGACCCTCATGCCGCTGCCGATCTTCCTGGCGCACCGCCTCTCGAAGCGCCTCTCCGAGGTCCGCAAGAACGGCACCATCCCCTACCTGCGTCCCGACGGCAAGACGCAGGTCACCATCGAGTACGACGGCGACAAGGCCGTCCGCCTCGACACCGTGGTCGTCTCCTCGCAGCACGCCTCCGACATCGACCTGGAGTCCCTCCTCGCCCCCGACATCCGCGAGTTCGTGGTGGAGCCGGAGCTGAAGGCGCTCCTCGACGAGGGCATCAAGCTGGACACGGAGAACTACCGTCTCCTGGTCAACCCCACCGGGCGTTTCGAGATCGGCGGCCCGATGGGCGACGCCGGCCTGACCGGCCGCAAGATCATCATCGACACGTACGGCGGCATGGCCCGCCACGGCGGCGGTGCCTTCTCCGGCAAGGACCCGTCCAAGGTGGACCGTTCGGCGGCGTACGCGATGCGCTGGGTCGCGAAGAACGTGGTCGCCGCAGGCCTCGCCTCCCGCTGCGAGGTCCAGGTCGCGTACGCGATCGGCAAGGCCGAGCCGGTCGGTCTCTTCGTCGAGACCTTCGGCACCGCCAAGGTCGACGTCGAGAAGATCGAGAAGGCGATCGACGAGGTCTTCGACCTCCGCCCGGCCGCCATCATCCGCGACCTCGACCTCCTCCGCCCGATCTACGCCCAGACGGCGGCCTACGGCCACTTCGGCCGCGAGCTGCCGGAGTTCACCTGGGAGAAGACGGACCGCGTGGAGGCGCTGCGGAAGGCGGCGGGGCTGTAGGTCCCGCGTTGCCATGTGAGGCCCGGTTCCCTTCGGGGGCCGGGCCTTCGTCTGCGCCGGATGTCAGTGGCGTTTGGTAAGAATGCAAGGGTGAGCAGCGAGAACGGGCAGGGGGGCGGGGGCGCGGACGGGGCGCCGCCGGAGCAGCTTGCGTTGATTCGGGAGAGTGTGCGGAAGGCCAAGGAGCCACGGGCCAAGCCCCGGACCTGGCGGGGGGCCGCGTTGGCCGGGGAGTTGCCGGTGGCGCGGGTGCTGGTCGACAAAGGGGTGCTGCATCTTGATCGGTACTTCGACTATGCGGTGCCCGCGGAGCTCGATGCCGACGCTCAGCCCGGGGTGCGCGTGCGGGTGCGGTTCGGGGCCGGGCGGCATCGGGTGCGGGACGGGCGGCGTGAGGGCGGGGGGCTGATCGACGGGTTCCTCGTCGAGCGGCTGGCCGAGTCCGACTACTCCGGGCCGTTGGCCGCGCTTGCCCAGGTCGTTTCTCCCGAGCGGGTGCTGAGCGAGGAGTTGCTCGGGCTCGCGCGGGCCGTCGCCGATCGGTATGCGGGGAGTCTCGCCGATGTGCTGCAGCTCGCCGTGCCGCCGCGTAACGCGCGGGCCGAGCAGCGGCCCTCGCCCGCGCCGTTGCCGCCGCCCGGGGCGCCGGAGGCGGGGTCCTGGGGGCGGTACGAGCACGGGGGCGCGTTTCTGGAGTCGCTGGCGGCGGGGGGTGCGCCGCGTGCCGTGTGGAACGCGTTGCCCGGGCCCGAGTGGAGCGACGAGATCGCCCGGGCCGTCGCGGCGACCCTCGCCTCCGGGCGTGGGGCGTTGGTCGTGGTGCCCGCCGGGCGGGCCGCCGCGCGGGTCGATGCCGCGCTGACCTCGGTGCTGGGGGAGGGGCGGCATGCCGTGCTCACCGCCGATGCCGGGCCCGAGAAGCGGTACCGGGAGTGGCTCGCGGTGCGACGGGGGGCCGTGCGGGCCGTCGTGGGGACCCGGGCCGCCATGTTCGCGCCCGTCCAGGATCTGGGGCTCGTCGTCATCTGGGACGACGGCGACGACAGCCACAGCGAGCAGCACGCTCCTCAGCCGCATGCCCGTGAGGTGCTTCTGGTGCGGGCCGCTCAGGACAAGTGCGGTTTCCTGTTGGGGAGTTGGAGCTGCACGGTGGAGGCGGCCCAGCTGGTCGAGAGCGGTTGGGCACGACCGCTCGTCGCCGGGCGGGAGCAGGTGCGGGGGGCCGCCGCGCTGGTGCGGACCGTGGGGGACCAGGATCTCGCGCGCGACGAGGCGGCGCGGGCCGCCCGGTTGCCGAGCCTCGCCTGGCAGGCCGTACGGGAGGGGTTGCGGCACGGGCCGGTGCTCGTGCAGGTGCCACGGCGGGGGTACGTTCCCCGGATGGCCTGCGCCAACTGCCGTGCGCCCGCTCGGTGTCGGCACTGTTCCGGACCGTTGGAGGCGCAGGAGTCCGGTGCGACGGCGCTGCGGTGCGGGTGGTGCGGGCAGGAGGAGACCGGCTGGCACTGTCCGGAGTGCGGCGGCCTCCGGCTGCGGGCGCAGGTGGTCGGGGCGCGGCGGACGGCCGAGGAGCTGGGGCGGGCCTTCCCCGCGGTTCCGGTGCGGACCTCGGGGCGTGAGCAGGTGCTGGACACCGTGCCGGGGGCGCCCGCGCTGGTCGTGAGCACGCCCGGGGCCGAGCCCGTCGCCGAGGGCGGGTACGCGGCGGCGCTGCTGCTGGACGGCTGGGCGATGCTCGGGCGGCCCGATCTGCGGGCCGGTGAGGACGCGTTGCGGCGATGGATCGCGGCCGCGGCACTCGTACGGCCACAGGGCGCCGGCGGCACCGTGGTCGTCGTCGCCGAGCCGACGCTGCGGCCTGTGCAGGCGCTGGTGCGGTGGGATCCCGTCGGACACGCGGTGCGGGAGCTGGCCGAGCGGGCCGAGCTGGGCTTTCCGCCGGTGTCCCGGATGGCGGCCGTGTCGGGGACGGGGGAGGCGGTCGCCGAGTTCCTGCGTACGGCGGAACTGCCGCGGGAGGCCCAGGTGCTGGGGCCGGTGCCGTTGCCGGTCACTTCGGCGGATCGGCCGCGGCGGGTGGGGGCGCCGCCTCCCGGGGAGCACTGGGAGCGGGCGCTGGTACGGGTGCCGCCGGGGAGCGGGGCCGCGCTCGCGGCCGCGTTGAAGGCCGCGCAGGCTGCGCGGATGGCTCGGGGGGCCGGAGAGGCGGTGGTTCGGGTGCGGATCGATCCGCCGGACATTGGGTGAGGGATGGCCGGTAGCTGCCGGCGACGGGCTGAGGGATGGACTACGGCGGCCCCACAGGGGACGGCGGCCCGACAGGGGAGGGATGGCCGACGGTCGGCTTCAGGAGTGTGTGGGGGCATGCGTCCGCCCTCCCGGGCGGGTGTGCCGGGAGGGCGGGGGATGAACGTGGCTCAGCCGTTGCGGGGGCCGGGGAAAGCCGTTGATCTGGCCTCGTCGTGGAGGACCGGGCTGCCGGCCGTCGGCTGGGTCGGCATGGAGCGGGCGGCGGGGACCGTCGGCACCGTGGGGAGGCCGGTGTTGACGCCGACCGTCCTCGTCGCCGACGGCTCGGTCGTGCGCTCGGCCTCCGCGGCCGCCTGGGCCGCGGCGCGGCGGGCGCCGTAACGGCGGTGCACGGCCTGCTTGGTGACGCCGAGCGCCGAACCCACCGCGTCCCACGAGAAGCCGAGGGAACGGTCGAAGTCGACCGCTGCCGTCACCAGGGTCTCGACACTGTCCCGCAACTCCTGCGCGAGACGGACCGTCGGGGCGGGGGCGCGTCCGTAGACGACGAAGCCCGTGGACGGGCCGGAGCGGCGCGGGCGGTAGACGTTGCCCAGCTGGGCGGTGAGCGTGCGCAGTGCGTCCACCTGCCGGCGGACCCGCTCGATGTCCCGCACCAGCAAGTGCAGGCTGGCCCGAGCCTGGGCGTCGTGGGTTGCGTGGTCGGCCATGAACAAGCCTCTCGAACCGGCGTGAAAAGGATCGGGCCGCGTGCGTGCGGCCCGTTGTGGTCAACTCCTCCTTGACCAACGCGGGAGCGCTCCGCGGGTCACGCAGAGGGGGCGCGTGGGCATATGCGCGCGCCCCGGTGGGGGCTTGGCGCCGTCGGCGGCTTTCCCCTCGCGGGTCGGACGACTCGGTGGTCATAGACTTGTGCGTTGCCCGTACCCGTTTCCGCCCGAGAGGCCCCAAGCCACCCATGAAGCTCGTCTTCGCCGGGACCCCCGAGGTCGCCGTTCCCGCTCTGGACGCTCTGCTCGCCTCCGGGCGGCACGAGGTGGCTGCCGTGGTCACGCGGCCCGACGCACCGGCGGGGCGGGGGCGTCGGCTGGTCGCCTCGCCCGTGGCGCAGCGGGCGGAGGAGGCGGGGATCGAGGTGTTGAAGCCGGTCAGGCCCCGGGATCCGGAGTTTCTGGAGCGGCTCGGGGAGATCGCGCCCGACTGCTGTCCTGTCGTCGCGTACGGGGCTCTGCTGCCGCGCGTCGCTCTGGACGTCCCCGCCCATGGCTGGGTCAATCTGCACTTCTCGCTGCTGCCGGCCTGGCGAGGTGCCGCGCCTGTGCAGCACTCCATCATGTCCGGCGACGAGATCACGGGCGCCTCCACCTTCCTCATCGAGGAGGGCCTCGACTCCGGGCCCGTGTACGGGACGGTCACCGAGGTGATCCGGCCCACCGACACCAGCGGCGACCTGCTCACCCGCCTCGCCTTCGCCGGTGCCGGACTGCTCGCCGCGACCATGGACGGCATCGAGGACGGCACCCTGAAGGCCGTACCGCAGCCGGGCGAGGGCATCACCCTCGCTCCGAAGATCACCGTCGAGGACGCCCAGGTGGACTGGGCCGCACCGGCGTTGAGGGTCGACCGGATCGTGCGCGGGTGCACCCCGGCGCCCGGCGCCTGGACCACCTTCCGCGGCGAGCGGCTCAAGCTCATCCAGGTCGCACCCGTCCCGGAGCGCACCGACCTGGCGGCCGGTCAGCTGGCCGTCGGCAAGAACAGCGTTCACGTCGGGACCGGTTCGTACGGTGTCGAGTTGCTGTGGGTGCAGGCCCAGGGCAAGAAGCCGATGAAAGCGGCGGACTGGGCGCGTGGCGTGCGGATCGGCGACGGGGAGAGCCTCGGCGGGTAGTGGGGGAGCGGGGGCGACGTACGCTTGGGGCGTATCAGCTGATCCCACATCCGGAGCACCTTTTCGTGAGCGACACCCCCCGTCGGGCCGACAAGCCCGGCAAGCCCTACCGGCGGCCCAAGAAGGACCCCGTCCGCATCCTCGCCTTCGAGGCGCTCAGGGCCGTGGACGAGCGGGATGCGTACGCCAACCTCGTCCTGCCGCCGCTGCTGCGGAAGGCGCGGGAGAAGGGCGACTTCGACGGGCGGGACGCCGCGCTCGCGACCGAGCTGGTGTACGGGACGCTGCGGCGGCAGGGGACGTACGACGCCGTCATCTCGGCGTGTGTCGACCGGCCGCTGCGGGAAGTCGATCCGCCGGTGCTGGATGTGCTGAGCCTCGGCGTGCACCAGCTGCTCGGTACGCGGATTCCGACCCATGCCGCCGTCTCCGCCTCCGTCGAGCTCGCCCGTGTCGTGCTCGGTGACGGGCGGGCCAAGTTCGTCAACGCCGTGCTGCGGAAGGTCGCTCAGGACGATCTCGGCGGGTGGATCGAGAAGGTGTCGCCGCCTTACGACGAGGACCCCGAGGACCATCTCGCCGTCGTGCACTCGCATCCGCGCTGGGTCGTCTCCGCGCTGTGGGACTCGCTCGGCGGCGGGCGGGCCGGTATCGAGGAATTGCTGGCCGCGGACAACGAACGGCCCGAGGTGACGCTCGTCGCCCGGCCCGGGAGGGCCACCACCGAGGAACTGCTGGGCGAGGAGGCCGCGGTGGCGGGGCGCTGGTCGCCGTACGCCGTGCGGCTCACCGAGGGCGGCGAGCCGGGGGCCATCGAGGCCGTGCGGGACGGGCGGGCCGGTGTGCAGGACGAGGGCAGCCAGCTCGTCGCGCTCGCGCTGGCCAACGCGCCGGTCGACGGCCGGGACGAGAAGTGGCTCGACGGGTGCGCCGGGCCCGGCGGAAAGGCCGCCTTGCTGGGGGCCCTCGCCGCCGAGCGCGGGGCCCTGCTCCTCGCCTCCGAGAAGCAGCCGCACCGGGCCGGCCTGGTCGCCAGGGCGCTGCACGGCAACCCCGGGCCCTACCAGGTCATCGCCGCCGACGGGACCCGCCCGCCCTGGCGGGCGGGCTCCTTCGACCGGGTGCTGATGGACGTGCCCTGCACCGGACTCGGCGCCCTGCGGCGGCGGCCCGAGGCACGCTGGCGGCGCCGTCCCGAGGACCTGGAGGGGTTCGCGCCGCTCCAGCGCGACCTGCTGCGCAGTGCCCTGGAGGCGGTGCGGGTCGGCGGCGTCGTCGGCTACGCGACCTGCTCGCCGCACCTCGCCGAGACCCGGGCGGTCGTGAACGACCTGCTCAAGCAGCACCCGGACGCCGAGCTGATCGACGCCCGTCCCCTGCTGCCGGGTGTGCCGGACCTCGGCGAGGGTCCCGACGTACAGCTGTGGCCGCATCTGCACGGGACCGACGCCATGTACCTGGCGCTCATTCGGAGGACTGGCTGATCCGTTCCGCCTCCGTCAGCACGGGCGCGCCGCCGTCCTCGTGGGCCAGCCGGTGCGGCCACCACACCTTCCTCCCCACATCGAGGAAGAGGGACGTGACCAGCACGGAGCGGATGACGAAGGTGTCCAGCAGGACGCCCAGCGCCACCGCGAAGCCGATCTCCGCGAAGCCCACCATCGGCAGTGTGCCCAGGGCGGCGAACGTGCCCGCGAGGACCAGACCCGCCGAGGTGATCACCGCGCCCGTGGTGGCGAGGCCCGTCACCACACCGGGCCGGGTGCCCTGGCGGAAGGCCTCCTCGCGGATGCGTGTGGTCAGGAAGATGTTGTAGTCGATGCCCAGGGCCACCAGGAACACGAAGACGAACAGCGGGAAGGCCACGTCCTCGCCCGCGTAGTCGAAGACGTGCCGGAAGGCGAGGGCGCTCAGGCCCAGTGCCGTGGCCAGGGACAGCATGACCGTCCCGATCAGCAGGAGCGGGGCCACCAGGGCGCGCAGCAGGATGCCCAGCACCAGCAGGACGACGGCCAGGACGAGCGGGATCACCAGGTAGTTGTCGTGGGTCTGGGCGTTCTCCATGTCGAGCAGGGCCGCTGTGCCGCCGCCCACCTGCGCGTCGGCGCCGGGCACCGCGTGCACCGCGTCGCGCACCCGTTCCACGGTCGCCTTCGCCGCATCGCTGTCGGACGGGGCGCGCATGGTCGCCTCGAACAGCACCTGCCCGTTGTGCTCGGGCGCGGTGCCGGGCGGTACGCCGATGCTCTGCGGGACGACCCCGCGGTCGGCGGCGACGGCGCGGCCCACCTGTGTGGCCTGCGCCTTGTTGGAGACGATCACGAGAGGGTCGCCGGAGCCGGCCGGGAAGTAGCGTGCGGAGATCTTCTGGCCGGTGATGGAGTCCGGGGTGTTGGTGAAGGCGTCCGCGTTGGCGATTCCGGCCGCGCGCAGTTGGAGGAGACCCAGGGACAGGGCGATGAGCACCGCGGCCGTGATGCCCCAGACCATGCGGGGACGGCGGGCGATACGACGGCCCATGCGGGCCCAGACGCCGCGCTCGGTGGGATCGGCGGACCCGAAGTGGGGAACGGTCGGCCAGAAGATCCAGCGGCCGAAGATCAGCAGCAGCGCCGGGAAGAGGGTGAGCATGGCCAGGAGCGCGATCGTCACGCCGATGGCCGCCACCGGGCCCAGGCCGCGCGTCGAGTTCATCTCGGCGACCAGCAGCACCAGCATGCTCAGGACGACGGTCAGACCGGACGCGAGGACCGCGGGTCCCGCGCGGTTCAGGGCGAGCTCCATCGCCTCGTGGCGGTCCTCGTGCCGGCGCAGCTCCTCCCGGTAGCGGGCGACCAGCAGCAGTGCGTAGTCGGTGCCCGCGCCGAAGACGAGCACCGTCAGGATGCCCGCGCTCTGGCCGTTGACGGTCAGACCGGCGTGTTTCGCGAGCAGGTAGATCAGCGCCTGTGCCGTGAACAGGGCCACCACGACCCCGAGCAACGGCACGAACAGCAGCGTCGGACTGCGGAACGTCAGCAGCAGCATCACGATCACCACCGCCATGGCCGAGAACAGCAGCGTCGTGTCGATGCCCTCGAAGGCCTTGGAGAAGTCCGCCGACGTGCCGCCGGGTCCGGTGATGTGCACCGCGAGTCCGTTGCCGCCCTTGCCCACCTGGTCGCGGATGGAGTCGACGGCGGGTGCGATGCGCTGCCAGCCCCGCGCGTCCATGGTGATCGGTACGTAGATCTGGGCGGCCCGCGGCGCCGCCTGCCGGTCGAAGACCGGGCCCTGTGTCTCGGCCCCACGTATGCCGTGGGCGCGCAGCGTCTTGATCTGCCGGGCGTCCTCGGCGATCTGCTGCCGGTCCCGGACGGTCAGTCCGCCGTCGCGCGTGTAGACGACGACGGCGGGGATCTGCTCGGGCCTGAAGTGCTGCGAGGTGTCGAGAACCTGGGTGGATTCCGCGGAGCCGGGCAGCCAGGACTGGGCGTCGTTGTCCTGGGCGTCGTTCAGCTTCGCCCCGAACGGCGCCGCGATCACCAGGACCACCAGCCACAGGGCTACGATCAGCCACTTGGAGCGCCGTCCGCACACGAACCGGATGGCGTTCCGCTTCCAGGCGTAGAGCTGCCGCATGGCTACCCCCGTCGACGTACGTGGTGCCGGTCGGCGGCCCAGCATGGCACGCGGCGCGCGTTCACAACATCCGATGAACGGCTTAGGTCTGGACCGGCGCGAACAAACGTGCCCGGACATGGCAGGCTTGGGTCATGGCCCCGCAGATCAACCCCAGCATCCTGTCCGCCGACTTCGCCCGCCTCGCGGACGAGGCGAAGGCCGTGGAGGGAGCCGACTGGCTCCACGTCGACGTCATGGACAACCATTTCGTCCCGAACCTCACGCTCGGTGTGCCGGTCGTAGAGTCCCTGGCCCGCGCGACGGACACCCCGCTGGACTGCCATCTGATGATCGAGGCCCCCGATCGGTGGGCGCCTCAGTACGTAGAGGCGGGGGCCGGTTCCGTCACCTTCCACGTCGAGGCGGCCGCCGCGCCGGTGCGGCTCGCCCGGGAGATCCGGGCCAAGGGCGCCCGCGCCTCCATGGCCCTGAAGCCCGCGACGCCCATCGAGCCGTACGAGGACCTGCTCCCCGAGCTCGACATGCTGCTGATCATGACCGTGGAGCCGGGCTTCGGCGGGCAGGCGTTCCTCGACATCATGCTCCCGAAGATTCGCCGCACGCGCGAGTTGATCAGCAAGCACGGCCTCGAGCTCTGGCTCCAGGTCGACGGCGGAGTCTCCGCCGCCACCATCGAGCGCTGCGCGGACGCGGGCGCGGACGTCTTCGTCGCCGGCTCGGCGGTATACAGCGCGGACGACCCGGCCGAGGCGGTACGTGCACTGCGCAACCAGGCAGAGGGGGCGACGGCCAAGGCGTCCTGGGCATGCAACCACTGAGCCACAGGTCGGTGAACAGCTACGTGAACGGCGCCCATCAGGGCGGATCAAGTGCGCCGAATCTGCAAGGATGAACGGCGAATCCAGAGTGTGAACAGCAGTGAGGAGATCGCCGTGTCGGGTATGTCGGCGGGCCGGTCAGCAGTGCGGATGGGACCCGCTGAGCTGGTGCAGGCGGCGGCCATGGCCCGCCGCTTCTACCTCGAGGGCAAGTCCAAGATCCAGATCGCGGAGGAGTTCGGCGTCAGCCGCTTCAAGGTGGCCCGGGTCCTGGAGACGGCTCTCGAACGGGATCTCGTACGCATCGAGATCCGTGTCCCGGCCGAGCTGGACGCCGAGCGCTCCGACGCTCTGCGCGCCCGCTACGGCCTCAGGCACGCAGTCGTGGTGGAGTCCCCGGCCGAGGCCGAGGAGTCGCCCGACCCCGAGAACCTCGGTGAGGTGGCCGCCGACCTGCTCGGCGAGCTCGTGAACGAGGGCGATGTTCTCGGTCTGGCCTGGGGCCGCTCCACCATCCACATGGCCGCGGCCCTGGACAAGCTGCCGCCGTGCACGGTGGTGCAGCTGACGGGCGTCTACGACGCCGGGACCGCCGAGCGCGGCTCCGTCGAGGCCGTCCGCCGCGCCGCCCAGGTGTCCGGCGGCGACGCCCACCCCATCTACGCGCCGATGCTGCTGCCCGACGCGGCGACCGCGGCGGCGCTGCGCAACCAGACCGGGATCGCCCGGGCCTTCGAGTACTTCGACAAGGTCACCGTCGCCTGCGTCTCCATCGGCTCCTGGGAGCCCGGCATCTCCACCGTGCACGACATGCTCAGCGACGAGGAGCGCGCGCACTACGCCTCTCTCGGCGTCGCCGCCGAGATGTCCGCGCACCTCTTCGACAGCGAGGGGCGCCGGGTCGGACGGGACCTGGGGGAGCGGTGCATCACGGTCAAGACCGACCAGCTCCGCCGTATCCCCGAGGTCGTCGCGATCGCGGGCGGGGCGCGGAAGGCGGCGGCGATCGACGCGGTGCTGCGCTCCGGGCTCGTCACCAGCCTGGTGACGGACACCTCCGCCGCGGACGTACTGATGACGGCGGGTCCGACACCGAGGCCGGCGCTCAACAGGGCTGACCCGGACGGGCCCTGACAGCACGTCATGAGGGGCGGCCGTGGCAGCATCGGGCGCATGGTGCTGCGGTTCGTCCCTCGTCTGCTGCTGTGTCTGCTGGTCCTTGTGGTGGGATGCTCCGCCACCGACTCCGGATCCGGGCGGACCGGTGGCACGGCCACCGTCCGGGTCTCCCAACTCCCCGCCGAGGCACGGCAGACGCTGGCCCTCATCGACAAAGGCGGCCCCTTCCCGTACGCGCGCGACGGCGTCGTCTTCGGGAACTTCGAAGGTCTGCTGCCCCGGCAGAAGCGGGGTTACTACCACGAGTACACCGTCAGGACGCCGGGCTCGCGCGATCGCGGGGCCCGGCGCATCGTCACCGGGCAGGGCGGCGAGATCTACTACACCGATGATCACTACAACTCGTTCAGGGCGGTACTGAGATGACGGAGCACGTGGTCACGCTGGACCTCGACGGGGTCATGGACAAGGCGGGGCTGATGGAGTGCATCGCCCGCGCCCTGGGGCTGCCCGACTGGTTCGGGCGCAACTGGGACGCCCTGGCCGACTCCCTCTCGGACCACACCGTCTGGCCCGAGGGCGCGGTGGAGAAGGGCCTGTCGATCGTCGTTCGGAACTGGCAGCCGTACGCGAAGGCGCGGCCGGACGAGTGGGAGATCGCCGTCGACATCTTCGGCGAGGCGGTGGACCGGACGGCGGAGCTCTCGGTGGCGCTGGCTCTCGGTGGGGCGGCCGGTCGCTGACCGAGCTCACTGATCGGGGGCCGGTCCCCCAGAGCTGTGGAAGATGTTCGAGAAGGACTGCCCTTGGAACACGGGGCCGTGCTGTGTGCCGCCGGTGATGCTGTTGTGCACGGCTCCTGGCTCGCCGTTGCGCACTGCGGGGCCGAATTCTGCGACGAGGAGGCGGAGTTCGTCGGCCGCCTCGGGGTGCTGCTCCAGCAGTCGGCGCAGTCTGAGGCGTACCGCCGCTGTGACGTCCGTGGTGAGGTCCTCCTCGTCAGGGGTGCCGATCGCTGCTGTCAGGGCGGTGCGGGACTCGTCGAGTTCACCGTCGACGGTGGCCGCTCGGGCGTCGCGGGCGAAGAGCCGTACCAGACGCTGCTTCGCCTGTTCCCAGGTCTCGGTGACCATGAGGCCGACCACCGTCGTGGCTCCGGTTCCCACGAGCATCGCCAGTTCGGCTTCCACAGGACTCCTTCGGCTCTCCGCCTCAACCCGGCGCTTGGACCCATCACCGTAAGCGGGAGGGTGCTGGTGGCGCCACCGCGCGGCGGTGTGAGGGGAGTTGACCATGCCAGTAGGTGTGAGGCCTTGGCGGCGCGGGTCGAACGGAGGACGGCCGGGTGAGCGAGTAGAGGGTCGGACCGGTCCTCGCCGCCGCGAGCCAGGCACCGGAGACACCTCTCGACCCTTTGCTTCTGGGAGCGGTTGTGGACCTGCGGCTGATGGACGGCAGGAGTGGCAAGGAACTCGCGGAGGGCGTGCTGCTGTGCACCGGGGAACGCCGGGTGAGCGTGGATTTCGAGGAACGTGCAGATGGCGGGCTTGGGGCTAGGCTCGGGCCGACCTCTGGCCATGGCTGTTACTTCAAGTCACCGGTAGGCCTGGTGGGTTGACGCGCTCGGCCTTGGTTGTACCGCAGGTATTCGTGTTTCGCAAATTTGTCGCACGACCCCTTGGGTGTTCGATAGCTTCGGCGCGCCGACGTGATCATCGCGTCGGGACCCCCTGTGACATGGAAAGGCGTACGTTGAAAAACCTCCCGAGAGTCATGGCCGCCGTCCACCTCCTGAGCGTCACGTTGGCCGTAGTGGTGGTGGACCGCTGGATGTGGTGACCCTGCCCCAGGGTCGTCGTCGGCTCCTGGGAGGGGGGCTCAGGAGCCGGTCGATTCGTGTTCTGTCAGGAGGCGGAACAGTTGCTCCGCCTCCTTGTCGGCGCCGAGGTCCTGGTACAGGGTGATCGCCTGTTCGGCGTGTCGATGGGCCTGCTGGGCGCCGCCGGGACGCAGGAACGCGGTGCGCGCCAGCCCCGCGAATGCCTGGGCGGAACCGAGCGGGAAGTCGATGCCCTCGGATACGGCGAGTGCCTCCTCGTAGCCTTTGCAGGCGATGTCGAGGCGGCCCGACTCGCGTTGGACATCCGCCGTGGCGATCAGTGCGCGCAGTCTCTCGTACGGGTTGTCGATGCTGGTGGCGACCTGTTCCGCCATGGAGAGGTGCAGCAGGGCCTCGCCCCGGCGGCCGGACCGGGCGTGAGCCAGGCCGAGCCTGATGAGGACGTCGGCCTCGCCGAGGACGTCGCCGCTGCTGCGGTGGGCGTCGAGGGCACGTCGGTAGCAGGCCAGGGCGAGGTCGGTGCGGCCTGTCGCCTGGTGTACGGCACCCAGGTTGGTCGCCAGAATCGCCAGGTCCTGTGGGCCGCCGTGCTCCCGCATAAGCGTCAGCGAGCGTTCGTAGCAGTCGCGGGCGTCGTCGTAACGCCCCTGCAGGCTCGCCAACTCGCCGCGGTTGTTGAGGGCTTGGGCCAGCCCGTAGTGATCGGGCAGCTCCTCGTAGATGGTCTGCATGAGCTGGACCCGGTTCAGGGCCGCGTCGTATTGGCCTGCGTAGTACAGCACCACCCCCTGCACATTCAGGCATTCGGCCTCACCGGAGCGGTCTTGGGCCTCGCGGTACAAGGCCAGGGACTGGTCCAGGGCCTGCATCGCCAGGCCCCCGTGGCCGGCTGCGAGGTGGGCGCGGCCGGACTGGAGGAGAGCGTCGGCACGGCCGTGGGTGTCGTGCAGGTCCTCGCAGATGGAGAGGGCTTCGGTGGCGCGGCGCAGGGCCTGGGCGTGGTTGCGCTGGGCCAGCAGGTCCGCGTGGGCCGTCAGCGTACGGGCGAGAACGGCGCGGTCGCCCGAGGCGCGCAGGGCCGGGAGAGCGGCGTCGAAGAGTTCCGTCGTGATGTCCCAGGTGCCCCACAGTTTGAGGGATCTGGCCAGCACGGCCGGGAACAGTGCGGCGTACTCCGGGTGCCGTGCGGCCGCCGTGCGGGCGACCGCGAGGAGGTTGGAGCGTTCCACGGTGAGCCATACCGAGGCCTCGTCCCCGTCGGCGAAGTGCGGGGTGTGAGGGTCCTGGTCCGGGGGCAGTGCGATCGTCCTGCGGTGCGGATGGGCCGTGCGGTCGGCCCGGTGGGCGGCGGTGAGGTGGTGGGCCAGGAGGCGGGCGAGCGCGTCCTGGTCGGTGGGGGCGCCGGCCCGTAGGCCGAAGGCGCGGGTCAGGTCGTGGAGCCGGTAACGGCCGCGGACCGGGTCTTCGAGGAGGCTGGCGTCCAGCAGTTCCTCCACGCAGCGCTCCAGCAGTCCCGGTGTCCCCTCGAACTCCGGGCCGGCGAGGGCTGCCGCCGCTCCGAGGGTGATGTCGGGGCCGGGGTGCAGGGCGAGTCGGCGCAGCAACATGCGTGCCCCGGTGCCGAGTTCCGCGTACGAGACATGGAAGGCCGCGGAGACCTGGTCGTCGAACTCCGCGAGCGGATCGGCCGCGTGGGCCAGTCGGTCGAGGAGATCCTGGAGCACCCACGACTCCCGGTGACGGAAGCGGCTCGCCAGGAGTTGCAGGGCGAGAGGGTGGCACGCGGATGCGTCCACCACCCGCTCCAGGGTCTCGGGTTCGGCCGAGGTTCTCGACGTGCCGACGATCCGGGTGAACAGGGCGGCCGCCTCGGCCCTCGACAGGGCGTCCACGCGCAGGAACGCGGCACCGTCGAGCCCGGCCAGCCGGCTCCGGGTGGTCACGATCGCCCGGCAGGCGGGTGCCCCCGGCAGCAGCGGGGTGACCTGGGCCGCGTCCCTGGCGTTGTCCAGCAGCACGAGCGCGCGGTGCCGCGCGGTCCACTCCCGCCACCTCGCCGCTCGCTCGGCCGGCGTGGGCGGCAGCTCACCCGACCACCCCGCCGAGTGCAGCAGGAGCGCCAGCGCCTCGGCCGGATCCAAGGGCTGCTCATTGCTGTAACCGCGCAGGTCGACGTAGAACTGGCCGTCGGGGTAGGCGGCGGAGAGCCGGTGCGCGGCGTGCACGGCCAGAGCCGTCTTGCCGATGCCGGGCATGCCGTGGACGACGGTGACGGGGAGGGCGCCCGCCTCGCGGTCCGGGCTCGCCGCGTCGGTCTCCTCCGCGAGCAGGATCCGCAGTTCACCGACGCGCCCGGTGAAGTCCCGCGTGTCCCGGGGCAAGCAGTTGCGAGGCTCGGACACGGCCGGTACCACCGCGACAGTCGCGTCCGGTGTCCGCATCAGTGTCCGGTCCTGCTCCAGCATCCGCAGATGCAGCTCCTGCAGCTCGGCCCCCGGCTCGATGCCCTGGCTCTCGTGCAGTCGGCCCCGCGCGTCCCGGTACACGGCAAGCGCCTCGTCGTGTCGCCCGGAGCGATACAGCGCCAGCATCAGTGAGCCGATCACCCCCTGCGCGAGGGGGTTCTGGGAAGCCAGTTCCTGGAGTTCGCCGACCAGGTCGGCGTGGCGGCCCAACTCCATGTCCAGGCCGATACGTTCCTCGCGCACCCGGCGATGTTCCTCGACCAGTCGCGAACGCGCCGACACAGCCCAGTCGTTGTCGCTGAACTCGCTCAACGGCTCGCCACGCCACATGCTTTCGGCGGTGCGCAACAGGCCGATGGCGAGCTCGCGTCCACCTCGTCCCGCAGCGGCCGCCGCGTCCGCCCGCAGCCGCTGGAACCGCAGCAGATCGATGTCGTCCGGATCGGCGACCCGCAGTTGGTACAGCCGCGGCGAGACCCGGCCGACCCAGGCCTGTTCGTCGCCCACGGCCGCGCGTAATCGCCCCCGCAGCCGGGAGAGGTAACTCTGCAGTGTCTCCACGGCGGTCGGGGGCGGCTCGCCGTTCCAGACCCGGTCCGTCAGCGTGTCCACGGAGACGGGTTCACAGCGGGCATGCACAAGGATCAGGAGCACCCGGCGCTCCTGGAGGGACCCCAGTCCGTACTGCCGCCCGTCGTGCCACAGCTCCAGCGGTCCCAGCGCGAGAAGTTCCACCCTTACCCCCGTGGGTGTATGCGGTTCCTGCCACCTCGGCACTGCCGTACGTATGTGCGGAACTCGATCCACTGTTCTGCTGGGTTCCGGGGAGGGGACAGAGGCGCACAGGAGCGCGAGGGGCGCACAGGGTGGGAGTGCAGGAATTCTGCAAGCCCGCCATCCAGACCCCGGGGCACGCCTTCGGTGACGGCCACTCAGAAACGTGGCCGAGAAGTCATCGAAGGAGAAGCGGGGGACGACAAAGATGAGCGTGACAGTGCCCGAGACACACTGGCGGCATGTGCCGGTACGGCCGGACGTCGAACGCTGGGCCACTCGCAGGACCCGCAGGCGGGTGCTGGTCGTGGTGCACACCATGATCGCGGGGCAGCGACTGCTCGACACGATCCGCCTGCTGGAGGGCGACATCAGGGTGCAGACCTTCTTCACCCAGGCACCCGATGTGTTCGGCAACGGCGTGGCCGAGTTCCTGGAGGGGCTGGGTGGCCTGGTGCTGCCGTGGAGCCAGGCCGTGCAGACGGTCTTCGACCTGGCCCTGGCCGCGAGCCACGGCAGCCTCCACGAACTGCCCACCCCGGTGATCGTGCTCCCGCACGGGGCCGGACACAACAAGCTCGCCCCGGCCGGTCGGCCGGGTCGGGCGGTGGCGCAGCGCGGGGTGTACGGCCTCAGCCGGCAGCGGCTGGTGCGGGACGGAGCGGTGGTGCCCGAGGTGATCGTGCTGGCCCACCACGAGGAGCTGACCAGGTTGGGCCGTGAGTGCCCCGAAGCGCTGCCGGTGGCCGAGGTGGTGGGCGACCCGTGTTTCGACCGGATCGCGGCCGGCCTGCCGTCCCGAGCACTGTATCGGGACGCCCTGGGCGCGGGGCCCGGCCAACGACTGGTCCTCGTCTGTTCCACCTGGGGGCCCGACTCCCTGCTGGGGCAGGGCTGGGACCTCCTGGAGCGGTTGGTCGGCGAACTGCCGCGGGACGAGTTCCGGATCGCCGCACTCCTGCATCCCCATGTCTGGAACGCGCACGGCGCCTGGCAGGTACGGGCATGGCTCGCCGGACTGGCACGCTCCGGGCTGACCCTGGTGAGCCCGTACAGCGACTGGACCGGGGCGGTCGTCGCCGCCGACTACATCGTGGGCGACCACGGTTCGGTCACCCTCTACGGCGCGATGACCGGTGTGCCCGTCCTCATGGCGGGCAGGTCCGACGCCGACGTGGATCCGGGCTCGCCGCTCGCCGAACTCATGTCCTTCGCGCCGCGTCTGCACGGGGACCGTCCGCTGCGCCCCCAGCTCAAACGGAGCTCGGCGACCTGCCGTCCGCACCGGTACGAGCAGGTGGCGTCCCGCATCTCCTCGGAACCGGGCAGGTTCTCCCGCAAGATGCGGACCCTGCTCTACCGCAAGCTCCGCCTGCGAGCCCCCGCCACCCGGACGACGACGGAACCGGCACATCTCCCGGTCACGGTGCCCTACGACGATCCCGGCAGTGTGGCGGTGCCATGGCGACGCCCGTGACCGTGGACGAGCACCTCAGGGTCGGGCTTCCCGCACCCGCACGCCTGGCCCTGCTCGCCGACGTGCTGATCGAGTACGGCACGGGAGCGCACCGGGCCGAGGAGACGGCGGCAGCCCATCCGGGCGCCTTGGTGGTGGCGGTGCACCACCGAGACCGGTGCTGGCTCCGCTTCGGCGCCGACGGGACCGTACTCGAACTCCACGGACCGGATTCCGAGGAGAAGTGGGCAGCCCTCGCCTCGCTCGCCCATGCCTGGCTGGTGGCGGGGCTGCCTGCCGAAGAGTTCGGTCACCCCTCCATCTGTCGGAGCCGACGGCGCGCGGATTCCGCCTCCTCCGATCCGGACCGGCCCGCGGAGGAGTAGAGCTCCAGCGCCTCCTGGTAGTGGTCCCGAGCGGTGCGGCCGTCCCCGCGCCGCTCGGCGACCTCTGCCAGAACACCGAGAGCTCGGGCCACCTCGTACCCGGCCGCCACACCGCGCAAGGTCTCCAAGGCGTACGACAAATGTCGTGCCGCCTCGTCGAGTTGGCCCAGGGCGAGGCACGCGCGGCCCAGGAGCGTGGTCGCGCGAGCCACGTTGTAAGCGTCGCCCTCCCCGTCGAGCGTGGTGCGAGCGGCACCGGCGTGCCGGACCGCCGCCTCGGCGTTCCCGGATGCCAGAGCGACATCGGCGAGGTTCAGCAGGGCCAGCGCGCCGGCCCGACGGTCGCCCTGCTCCGGCAGTTCCTCCGCGGCACGCCGGAACCGGTCCGTGGCCTCGTCGAGACGCCCGAGCCGTTGCAGGGCGAGCCCCCGGTAGTTGAGGGTGCGGGCATGCCCGAGCCGGTCGTCGGCGTCCAGGAAGAGCCGTGCCGCACGCTCGAACATCTCCAGGGCGCGCTCGTGGTTCCCGGCACCGAGCTGCCCCACCCCGCCGGAGGTGAGCATCCGGCACTCGGCCGCCGTGTCGCCCAACTCCCGTGCGGCCAACAGCCCTTCGTCGTGCGAGGCCCTCCAGTCGTCGTAGAACTTCCGCCGCAGGAAGAGCGGCCACAGGGCGTCGGCCAGCTGCCAGGCGACGGTCGGGAAGCCCGCGGGCCGTGCCTGGCGGAGCACGGCCATCAGGGCCGGCAGCTCCCGTTCCAGCCAGTCCAGGGCGGCCTGGGCATCCTCGCCGACATCAGCCGTCACGACTGGCCCGGGGCCGAAGTCCCGTGCCATGGTGCGGTGTTGGGGGTCGATCAGCTCCTCGGCCCGGGTGGCGCTCGCCAGGTAGTGGTCGGCGATACGGCGCCGCGCCTCCGCGCGCTCCCGTGGTGACTCGTCCTCCTCGGCCTTTGTGGCGGCGTGCAGACGCACCAGGTCGTGGAAGCGGTGGCGCTCGTCCCCGGCGTCCAGGAGCAGGCTCGCGTCGTGCAGCGTCTCCAGGAGCAACTCCGCGTTCCCGCACAGTGCTTCCGCCACCGCTCCCCCGAACTCCGGGCCGGGATGCAGCCCCAACAGCCGGTACAGTCGGGCGGCTTGAGGCGGCAGCGCCCGGTACGACAGGTCCAGTGCCGCGCGTACATCGTGGTCGCCGTCGATCGCGAGCGCCTCCAATCGGTCGCGCTCCTCGGCGAGGGCGCGCACCATCGTGGTGATCCGGCGTTCCGGCCGCGCCGCCAGCCGGGCACCGGCGACCCGCACGGCGAGCGGCAGTCCGGCGCACAGCTCGACCAGGGTGCGCGCGGCGTCCGGCTGCGCGGCCACCCGGCCGTCGGACAGGGTGTCCGCGAGCAGTTCCACCGCCGCCTCGGCCCCGAGCGGCTGCACCTGTACGGGGAGACAGCCGTCGACGACCAACCCCGGTAACCGGCTGCGGCTGGTGACCGCCGTGACGTTTCCACCCGCGGGCAGCAACGGCCGTACCTGGGCCGCGGTCGCGGCGTCGTCGAGCAGCACCACCAGACGTCGGCCCTCGGTCGACGACCGGTACAGCGCGGTCCGTTCGGCGAGCGTCGTGGGGACCTCCGGTGACGGGACACCCAGGGCCCGCAGGAAGCTGCCGAGCACCTCGGCCGGGGACGCCGGCCCGTCGGGGGACTGGGCGCCCAGATCGGCGTACAACTGGCCGCCCGGGAAGAGCGGGCGCAGGGTGCGCAGCCAGCGCAGAGCGAGGGCGGTCTTCCCGACCCCGCCCAGCCCGCTCACCGCGGCGAGTGCGAGCCGCTCCTCGCGCAGGGCGAGGGACCGGTGCCGCTCCAGTGCGGCCAGTTCCTCGGAGCGGTCGACCATGCGCACGGAGGGCGGGAACTGCCAGGGGGTCCGTCCTGTGGCGCTCGCCTCGGAGACGATGCGGATACCGCCGTGGACCACGCCCGCCTGGATGCTCGCGCCGTGCACCGTGCCGCTCAGCTCGTTGCTCGACCCGAACTCGTGACTGCGCACGCCTGACCCCCGCGGTGTGAAAGTAGCTGCTTCCTGAACAGATCTTTTCCGTACACGCGATCGATATCCATCGAGGCGTCGTCGCTTTCGGGGGATCCTCCAAAGCGGGGGCCCAGGTCTCTGGACGAATCGTCCGGCCATGGCATTCCGCCACTCATGGGACAATGAAGTACGTGCTCTTTCCCCCTGGCTGACCTGTCCGGGGGCCACCTCTGATCGACTGGGATGTGCAGCACGTGCGTTTCCTCAATGACATCCAGCCCCCGTACGACCTGACGTACGACGACGTATTCATGGTCCCGAGCCGCAGTGCGGTCGGCTCGCGGCAGGGCGTGGACCTCGGCTCCCCGGACGGCACGGGCACCACTATCCCGCTGGTCGTCGCCAACATGACCGCCATCGCGGGGCGCCGTATGGCCGAGACGATGGCCCGACGCGGCGGCCTCGTCGTCATCCCGCAGGACATCCCGATCGAGGTCGTGACCGAGGTCGTCTCCTGGGTGAAGAGCCGCCACCACGTCCTGGACACCCCGATCGTGCTGGCCCCGCACCAGACCGTCGCCGACGCGCTGGCCCTGCTGCCGAAGCGGGCGCACAACGCCGGTGTGGTCGTCGACGAGGACGGCCGGCCCGTCGGTGTCGTCACCGACCAGGACCTGACCGGCGTCGACCGCTTCACTCAGCTCGAGGTCGTCATGTCCCGGGACCTGCTGCTCCTGGACGCGGACATCGACCCCCGCGAGGCCTTCAACCGGCTCGACGCGGCCAACCGCCGCTACGCCCCCGCCGTCGACAAGGACGGCAAGCTCGCTGGCATCCTCACCCGCAAGGGCGCCCTGCGCGCCACGCTCTACACCCCGGCCGTCGACGCGAACGGCAAGCTGCGCATCGCCGCGGCCGTCGGCATCAACGGCGACTTCGCGGAGAAGGCCAAGCAGCTGCTGGACGCGGGCGTCGACACGCTCGTCATCGACACGGCGCACGGGCACCAGGATTCGATGATCAGCGCGATCAAGGTGGTGCGGGCGCTCGACCCGCGGGTGCCGATCGTGGCCGGCAACATCGTCGCCGCGGAGGGGGTCAGGGACCTCATCGAGGCCGGCGCCGACATCATCAAGGTCGGTGTGGGCCCCGGTGCCATGTGCACCACCCGCATGATGACCGGCGTCGGCCGGCCGCAGTTCTCCGCCGTGCTGGAGTGCGCGGCCGAGGCGAAGAAGTACGGCAAGCACGTGTGGGCCGACGGCGGTGTGCGGCACCCGCGTGACGTCGCGATGGCGCTCGCGGCCGGGGCGTCCAACGTGATGATCGGGTCCTGGTTCGCGGGGACGTACGAGTCGCCGGGCGACCTGCAGCAGGACGCCAGCGGCCGCCTCTACAAGGAGTCGTTCGGCATGGCCTCCGCGCGGGCGGTGCGCAACCGTACGTCGGACGAGTCGTCGTACGACCGTGCCCGCAAGGCCCTGTTCGAGGAGGGCATCTCCACCTCCCGTATGTTCCTGGACCCGGCTCGCCCGGGCGTCGAGGACCTGATCGACTCGATCATCGCGGGGGTCCGCTCGTCCTGCACCTACGCCGGCGCGGGCTCCCTGGAGGAGTTCGCCGAGAAGGCGGTCGTCGGCATCCAGAGCGCGGCCGGCTACGCGGAGGGCAAGCCGCTGCACGCCAGCTGGAGCTGAGCCAAGTCCCTTGCGCACGGCCCCCGTTGAAATTCGGGGGCCGGACGGCGGACGAGGTTCTACGGTCGGGTCATGGACATCACCGTGTGCCGGGCCGAGGACCTCGACGTACTGGACCGGCTCATGCCGTCGAACAGCCTCGACGGCCATCACGCCGCTCGGTTCGCACGGCAGCAGGCGGGGGAGAGCAGCTATCTCCTCCCGTGGCTCGACGGGCGTCCCGTAGGACACGCCGAGGTCCGCTGGACCGGCTGCAGGGCGCCGGAGGTCCGGGCCGAGCACCCGGACTGCCCCGAGATCAACGGCCTGTTCGTCTGGCCCGAGTCGCTCCGCTCCCAGGGCGTCGGCACGGCGGTGATCCGCGTCGCCGAGGAGCTGGCGCGGCAGCGTGGGGTCGGGGTGATGGGGCTCGGTGTCGGCGAGCACAACCCCAGGGCGGCGGCGCTGTACGCCCGGCTCGGGTACCGCCCCACCGTGTCCTACGTCGACCGGTGGTCGTACCGGGACGCGGCGGGCGCACGCCATGAGTGCGCGGATCCCTGCATCTTCCTCATCCGGGAGCTGTAGGAGCGAGCTTCCGCGATCGCCTGCGAAGTCCTGGCTCATAGGTTGCGTTCGCTGGGGTTGTGGCGGCTGACCATGACGGCACGCTCTTCGCCTTCGCGCTGGTCAACATCGCCGTGGTCGTGCTGCGCCGGACCCGCCCGTACCCGCACCGCACCTTCCGCGTCCCGCTGTCCCGGTCCTGCCCGCGCTCGGCTTCGGTTTCTGGGTCTGGACGATGGGCAGCCTGTCCGCCGTCATCTGGGTGGCCTTCGGGGTCTGGATGGCCGTCGGGCTCGTGTTCTACTTCGTATAAGGCCAACGCCTTTCCCGTCTCGCACCACCTGAGAGCTGAACCACCCACCGTGCTGAACGATCTCGACGAACGCATCGTGCACGCCCTCGCCGAGGACGCCCGCCGCTCCTACGCGGACATCGGGCAGCTCGTCGGCCTCTCCGCGCCCGCCGTGAAGCGGCGCGTGGACCGGCTGCGCGCCACCGGGGCCATCACCGGCTTCACCGTACGGGTGGACCCGTCGGCCCTCGGCTGGGAGACCGAGGGGTTCGTCGAGATCTACTGCCGGCACAACACCTCGCCGGAGACCATCCGGCGGGGCCTGGAGCGGTACCAGGAGGTCGTCGCCGCGTCGACCGTCACCGGCGACGCGGACGCGATCGTGCAGGTCTTCGCCTCCGACATGCGGCACTTCGAGCGGGTCCTGGAGCGGATCGCCGGGGAGCCCTTCGTCGAGCGCACCAAGTCGGTGCTGGTGCTGTCGCCGCTGCTGCGCCGCTTCTCGTCGGGTTCGCCCACCTGAGCAGACCCGAGCCGACGTAAGCCGAGGCAATTCGGGGGACACACGCGCCCGGTCCCGCCTACCATCGGTGACATGACCTGGCGACATTGATCCTCCACCACCGGCGTCCGCCGGCTCACGGCCACGCTGTACGGCTACGCGTTCCTGGACGACTTCGTCCTGCTCTACCCGGTGTACGCGCTGCTGTTCAGCGACACCGGGCTGTCCGTCTGGCAGATCTCCTCGCTCTTCGGCATCTGGTCGGTCACCGGTGTCGTGCTGGAGGTGCCCTCCGGCGCCTGGGCCGACGCCGTCTCCCGGCGACTGCTGCTCCGGCTCGGCCCGCTGCTCACCGCCGTCGGCTTCGCGCTGTGGGTGCTCGTCCCGTCGTACTGGGCCTTCGCTGTCGGCTTCGTGCTGTGGGGTGCCCGGGGCGCGCTGGTGTCCGGTGCGCTGGAGGCTCTCGTCTACGAGGAGCTGGAGCGACTCGGCGCGGTCGAGC
Source organism: Streptomyces sp. NPDC001617 (assembly GCF_053596855.1). Lineage (NCBI taxonomy): Bacteria > Bacillati > Actinomycetota > Actinomycetes > Kitasatosporales > Streptomycetaceae > Streptomyces > Streptomyces sp. NPDC001617. Next base: position 3,603 of record NZ_JBSFHA010000030.1, on the reverse strand, counting down.
GGTACGCCCAGGTGATGGGCCGGGCCCGGGCCTTCGGTCTGGTCGCGGTCATGGCGGCGACGGGGCTCGCCGGGCCCGTGTTCGCCTGGGGCGGCTATCCGGCGGTCGGCGCGGCGAGTGTGGCGGCCTGTCTGGCGAGCGCGGTGACGGCGACCCGGTTCCCGGAGCACCGGGTGGTGGGGAAGGGCGAGGGCGACCACTGGGCCGCCACGCTGAGGGCGGGGCTGGGCGAGGTCCGGCGCGAGCGGTCGCTGCGCGGGGCGATTCTGCTGGTCCCGGTCGTGACCGCCGTGTGGGGAGCGCTGGACGAGTACACGCCGCTGTTGGTGCGCGAGACCGGAGTCGCGGAGGCGACGGTCCCCTATCTGCTCCTGTTGATCTGGACGGGCGCGACGGCCGGAAGCCTGCTCGCCGGGCGCTGCGAACGGCTGGGCGCGGCAGGACTCGCGTGGCTCCTCGGAGGAGCGGCCGTCGCGCTCGCCGCAGGCGCCACGGCCGGGACGCCGGCCGCCCTCGTCCTGGTCGCCCTCGCCTTCGGCGGCTTCCAACTGGCGACCGTGCTGGCCGACGTACGACTTCAGCGCCGCATCGACGACATCGGCCGGGCGACGCTGACCTCCGTCGCGGGCCTGGGCACGGAACTGGTCACCATCGCCGTCTACGCCGGATACGCGGCGATCGCGACCAGGACCGCCCACGGCACCGCCTTCGCGCTGTTCGCGGTGCCGTACCTGGTGACGGCGGTGCTGCTGGCGATCCGCGCCCGTGACTGAGGGCGCGCAACGAATCGCCGCCGGAAGCGTGCCGTACGCAACGAACCGCTCACCGGCGCGCAACGGCTCCTTCTTGCTGGCCGGAGCCCGGCGACCGTACCGTCTAACTGGCCCCAACCCCTCCGTACCGCTGAGGAACACGCATGCGCACCGCCCTGCTCCAGAGCTCCGGCCGCCCCGGCTCCGTCGGCGAGAACCTCAAGGTCCTCGACGCGGCCGCCGGTCGTGCCGCCGCTGCCGGTGCCGTGCTGCTGGCCGCGCCGGAGATGTTCCTGACCGGGTACGCGATCGGCGACGACATCGGCCGCCTGGCCGAGCCCGCCGGCGGCGACTCCGCGGACGCGATCGCCGACATCGCCTCACGGCACGGGCTCGCGATCGCCTACGGCTACCCGGAGCGCGAGGGTGAGACCGAAGGGACGGGCGGCACGGTCTTCAACTCCGCCCAGCTGATCTCGGCGGAGGGCGACCGCCTCGCCAACTACCGCAAGACCCACCTCTTCGGCTGCTTCGAGCGCGACCACTTCACGCCGGGCGAGCAGCCGGTCGTCCAGGCCGAGCTCGGCGGGCTCACCGTCGGCCTCATGATCTGCTACGACGTCGAGTTCCCGGAGAACGTCCGGGCCCACGCCCTGGCCGGCACCGACCTGCTCGTGGTGCCGACGGCGCAGATGCACCCGTTCCAGTTCGTCGCCGAGTCGATGATCCCGGTGCGCGCCTTCGAGAACCAGATGTACGTCGCGTACGTCAACCGCACCGGTCAGGAAGGGGAGTTCGACTTCGTCGGCCTCTCCACGCTGGCCGGGCCCGACGGGATCGCCCGCACCCGCGCCGGCCGTGGCGAGGAGCTGATCCTCGCCGACGTCGACCCCGCGTTCCTCGCCGCGTCCCGCGAGGCGAACCCGTATCTGCAGGACCGCCGCCCCGGCCTCTACGGGTCGCTCGCCTGAATCCCCACCGAACAAAAGCCTCCCCTCAGTAACCTTCGTGCAAGGAGTCCGTACCTCATGACGTCCACCGTGCCCAACGCCGTCGAGCACGCAGACGAGCAGCAGCCGCCGATCACCATGTTCGGCCCGGACTTCCCGTACGCGTACGACGACTTCCTGGCCCACCCGGCGGGCCTCGGCCAGATACCTGCGACCGAGCACGGCACCGAGGTCGCGGTCGTCGGCGGCGGACTGTCCGGCATCGTGGCCGCGTACGAGCTGATGAAGATGGGTCTGAAGCCGGTCGTCTACGAGGCCGACCAGATCGGCGGGCGGCTGCGGACCGTCGGCTTCGACGGCCCCAACACGGAGGGCCTGACCGCCGAGATGGGCGCCATGCGCTTCCCGCCCTCCTCGACCGCCCTCCAGCACTACATCGACCTGGTCGGACTCGAGACCCGGCCCTTCCCCAACCCCCTTGCCGAGACGACCCCTTCGACGGTCGTCGACCTCAAGGGCGAGTCGCACTACGCCGAGACGATCGACGACCTGCCGCAGGTCTACCGCGATGTCGCCGAGGCCTGGAAGAAGTGTCTCGAAGACGGCGCCGACTTCTCCGACATGAACCGCGCCCTGCGCGAGCGGGACGTGCCGCGCATCCGCGAGATCTGGTCCAGGCTCGTGGAGAAGCTCGACAACCAGACCTTCTACGGCTTCCTCTGCGACTCCGAGGCGTTCAGGTCCTTCCGGCACCGCGAGATCTTCGGCCAGGTCGGCTTCGGCACGGGCGGCTGGGACACCGACTTCCCGAACTCCATCCTGGAGATCCTCCGGGTCGTCTACACCGAGGCCGACGACCATCACCGGGGCATCGTCGGTGGCTCGCAGCAGCTGCCGCTCCGTCTCTGGGAGCGCGAGCCGGAGAAGATCGTGCACTGGGCCCACGGCACCTCGCTGGCGAGCCTGCACGAGAACGGCGCACCTCGCCCGGCTGTGACCCGTCTCCACCGCACGGCGGGCAACCAGATCACCGTGACCGACGCGAACGGCGACATCCGCACCTACAAGGCGGCGATCTTCACCGCCCAGTCCTGGATGCTGCTGTCGAAGATCGCCTGCGACGACTCGCTCTTCCCGATCGACCACTGGACCGCGATCGAGCGCACCCACTACATGGAGTCCTCGAAGCTCTTCGTGCCCGTGGACCGGCCGTTCTGGCTGGACAAGGCCGTCGACGACAGGGGAAACCCGACCGGCCGGGACGTCATGTCGATGACGCTCACCGACCGTATGACGCGCGGGACCTACCTCCTCGACGACGGTCCGGACAGGCCGGCCGTCATCTGTCTCTCGTACACCTGGTGCGACGACAGCCTGAAGTGGCTGCCGCTGTCCGCGAACGAGCGGATGGAGGTCATGCTGAAGTCGCTCGGCGAGATCTACCCCAACGTCGACATCAGGAAGCACGTCATCGGCAACCCGGTGACCGTGTCCTGGGAGAACGAGCCCTACTTCATGGGCGCGTTCAAGGCCAACCTGCCCGGCCACTACCGCTACCAGCGGCGCCTGTTCACCCACTTCATGCAGGACCGGCTGCCCGAGGACAAGCGGGGCGTCTTCCTCGCCGGCGACGACATCTCCTGGACGGCCGGCTGGGCCGAGGGCGCCGTCCAGACCGCGCTGAACGCGGTCTGGGGCGTCATGCACCACTTCGGCGGCGAGACCGACGCCACCAACCCGGGCCCGGGTGACCTCTACGACGAGATCGCGCCGGTCGAGCTGCCGGAGGACTAGGACCTGTTGCGGAAGTCCCGCCTGCCCCGCGACGCCCGGCACGCGCTCTCGACGCACCGGGCACAAGCCCGAGTACGTCCAGTACGAGGGCCTGCACCCGGCACGCC